>JAJXDX010000403.1:0-407 GCA_021640185.1 Oscillospiraceae bacterium
CGACAGGAAGATCCCGCGCCGCGCCCGCTCGTTGGCCGGCAGGGCCGTGATGTCCTCACCGTCGAGCAGGATCTGCCCCGCCGTCACCGTGTACAGCGGATGCCCCGCCACCGCATAGGCCAGCGTGGATTTCCCCGTGCCGTTTTGCCCCATCAGCACGTGCGTTTCGTTTTTGCCCACGGTCAGATCCGCACCGTGCAGGATCTCTTTGTCCTGCACCGTGACGTGCAGATCGCGAACGTCCAACAGCGTGTTCTTGCTCATATCGTTTTTCCTCCCTGTCCGGATGGATATCCTACTTTTTCTATAGGTATTATAGCGGTAAATTCCCCCTTTGTCAATAGGAATTTAAAAAAGGCCGGAAAAATGCCCTTCTGCGCGGCATCGAAGCTGCGCAGAAAGGCATC
>JAJXDX010000403.1:417-1754 GCA_021640185.1 Oscillospiraceae bacterium
TTCTGTGTCTGCACCCACCGGGCGATCGTGGGCAGCAGGGACAGGTTGCAGGCGAACACGCTGTAGAACTCCCGCAGCGCCAGCGGCGAATCGCCGCAGCCGACCTCGATCGTCAGCGACGGGATCTTCAGCGCGTCGACCGCCCAGTCCTTGTAGCCCGCGCCGTCGACGCCGCTGCTGCCCTCCAGCGGATAGCCGGTCACTTTTTCCACCGCCTCCGCCAGACTTTTCGAGCGGGCGTTCGCCGTCTTGTCTTTCCCGTATTCATAATAGATCAGGCTGCCGCTGGTGTGCAGGCTGATCGTCACGTCGAAGTCATTGCCGACCGTGTAGTCGCGCAGGCACTTCGCCTCGGCTGCGGAGAACGGCTCCGTCCCGCGGTAGTTTTTCGTCGACGGCGCATTGCGCGCGGTCACGTATTCCCAGCCCGACGGGAAGTTGCGGTTGAGGTCGATCCCCAGCGCGTTCGCCTTCCACTCGGCGGCATATTGCGCCATACCAAGCGAGGTGTAGCCCTTCTCTTTATCCCGGCGATAGATCGCCTGCTGCTCGTCGTTGAGCGTTTTCGTCTGCGAGATCGTCACGCCGTCCGGGTTGGACATCGGGACGATGTGATAGCACACGTCGCCGTACCGGGCGATGTCGTTTTTCGTCCAATAGTCGGCCAGCGCCATCGCCAGCCACGCCGTCGTATGCTCCCGGCCGTGGATCGCCGCTTGGATGAACACGCGGTATTTCGCCTTTTCATTGCCGATCTTCAGGACGGGGATGTCCCGTCCCTGCTCGCTTTTGCCGATGGAGGACACCGACAGCACCGCGGGATACCGCCGGGCAAGGCTGTCGATATCCGTGCGCATCTGCTCATAGGTATAAGTTTCGGTCAGCTTCACCGTGGACAGCGCATCGGCAAAATAGCCGCTGTCCGCCGGCTTGATATAGGTAGAAAGGACATAGCCCGTTTTGCCGCCGTAGGTCACCTTGGCGAACGCGCCGCTCCACCCCTCCAGCGTGAACGTTCCCCCGGCCGGGATCTTGCCGATCGTGCCGTCGTAATTCGCGGCCTTGCGCAGGCTGATGAAGTCGTCGCAGTTGGCCTGCCACAGCTCCCCCGTGCGCCCGGCGGCCGCCGTCGACGACGCAGTCTTGCCCTCCGTCACGGATGCCGATGTTTCTGCGGCGGTCGTGTCTTTTTGCGCCGATACGGCGGCACTGGCCGCCGCAGGCTTCGTTTCGGCCTGCCCCGGTGCAGAAGATACCGCTTCCCCCGGCGGTGCGGCACAGCCGCACAGCGAAAAGAGCAGCACGGCGGCCAAGCCAAAATAAACGATCCTGTTTTT
>JAJXDX010000035.1:0-5892 GCA_021640185.1 Oscillospiraceae bacterium
ATCCTGCTCGAGGCGGCGGACGGCCGCTCGTCGACGGAAACGCGGCAGCTGACCGACTACGCCGGGCAGCCCGGGATCAGCGTGCTGCTGCCGGAGGGCAGCAGCACCGTATGGCGCTTCACCGTGCCGGACGCGGGCTGGTATACGGTCGCGTTTCTTTACTGTCCGACGGACGGCGGCGGCAATTCGGCGCTGGCCGATCTGCTGATCGACGGCGCACTGCCGTTCGCCGAGGCGGCCGACCTGTCGTTCGAGCGGCGCTGGATCAATGAGGACACCGGCCGCTTCGATAAAAGCGGCAACCAGATCCGCTCCCGCCAGACCGAAAGCCCGGCCTTCATGACGAAGGCGGCCGAGGACGCGGCGGGCGAAACGGGCGGCGCATTGGGCTTTTACCTGACGGCGGGCGAGCATACGCTGGCGCTTTCCCTGCAGCGCGAGCCGCTCGTGCTGCGCCGGATCACGCTTGCGGCGGAGGTGGCCGTGCCGACGTATGCCGAGGTCAAAGCCGAGTACGACCGGCAGGGCTGCCGTGACGTGCAGGGCGACGTGATCGCGATCGAGGCGGAGGACGCGCCGATCAAATCCGACCAGAGCCTGTACCCCGTCGCCGACCGCAGTTCGCCCACCGTTTCGCCCTACAGCGCGGCCGAGATCTTGTATAACACCGTCGGCGGACGGCAGTGGAAGACCGTCGGCCAGTGGCTGGAATGGTCGTTCTCCGTGCCGGAGAGCGGTCTGTACACCATCGCCCTGCACGAAAAGCAGAACGCCAAAAGCGACGCGGTCAGCGTGCGCGAGCTCACGGTCGACGGCACTTTGCCGTTCGCCGAGGCCGAGAGCCTGACCTTCGCCTACGCCTCCGTGTGGAAGAACACCGTCCTCTCCGACGAAACGGGCGAAGCGTACCGCTTCTATCTGACGGCGGGCGAGCACACGCTGCGTCTGCGCGTGGGTCTTGGCGGCTATCGCGACATTTTGCGCGAAACGGACGAATGCCTGACCGAGCTCAATACCCTTTACCGCGAGGTCGTGACCGTCACCGGCACCGACCCGGACGTCGACCGCGACTATCAGTTCGAGCTGCTGCTGCCGGATACCCTTGCCGGGATGCGGCAGATGATCGGGCGGCTCGCGCAGCTCGAGGAGCGCCTGCGCGCGCTCGGCTACTGCGGCGATCAGGGGACGGACGCCATCCGGCGGATCCGCACCCAGCTGACGTATATGACCGACCGCCCGACGGATCTTGCCCGGCGGCTGACCACCTACCGCAGCGATATCTCCTCGCTCGGCACGTGGCGCAACGGCATCACGGAGCAGCCGCTGCTGCTCGATAAGATCTACATCGGCCCGGCGGATATGACGCTGCCGCAGGGCGAGGCGGGCTTTTTCGGCTCGGCCGGCCATTATCTGCGCCAGTTCTTCTGGTCGTTCTTCCGCGATTACGCCTCCGTTGGCGCGACGGAGGGCGGCGGCGACACCACGGTCAAGGCGTGGATGATCACCGGCCGCGATCAGGCGCAGGTGCTCAAGCAGCTGATCACGGATCGCTTCACCCCGCAGGAGGGGATCGGCGTTTCGCTGGAGCTCGTTTCCGCCGATGCGCTGCTGCCCGCCCTGATGGCGGGCACCGGGCCGGACGTGTTCTTCGGCATGGGGCAGAGCGACCCGGTCAATCTGGCGCTGCGCGGCGCCTTGACCGACCTGACGGATCTGCCCGGCTGCGCGGAGGTCCTCTCCCGCTTTTCTGCGGAGTCCTACCGCCCGTTCCGGCTGAGGGACGGCATCTACGCCCTGCCGGAAACACGCTCGTACTATATGCTGTTCTACCGCAAGGATATCCTGCAGGATCTGGGCATCCCCCTGTCGGATCTCGATACGTGGGACGGCCTGCTGCGCCGGGCATTGCCGGTGCTGCAGACGAACGCCCTCAACGTCGGCGTCCCGGCGGCGATCAACAGCTACCTGATGTTTTTGTATCAGCAGGGCGGCACGCTGTATAACGGCGATTTGACGGCCTCCGGCCTCGGCAGCGCCGAGGCGGTGGCGGCCATGTCGCTGTACACCTCGCTGTATACCGAATACGGGCTGCAGCTGGCCTTTGACTTGGCCAACCGCTTCCGTAGCGGCGAGATGCCGGTGGCCATCGCCGACCTGCTCACTTATAATCAGCTGACCGTGTTCGCCCCGGAGATCCGCGGGATGTGGGGGATGCTGCCCGTGCCCGGCACCGTGCAGGCGGACGGCACGGTGTCGCACCTGGCGCCGTCGACGGTGACCGGTGTGACGCTGATGTCCTCCGCCGATGATAAAGACGCCGCATGGCGCTTGATGACGTGGTGGACGGATGCCGATACGCAGACCGCCTTCGGCCGCGACATCGAAAGCGTGGTCGGCTCCGCCGCACGCTATAACTCCGCCAACACCGCGGCGTTCGACAGCGTGGGCTGGGACGGCGATATGCTCGCCCGGCTGCAGCAGCAGCGGGAATGGCTGCGCGCCGTCCCGGAAGCGCCCGGCGGCTACTACACCTCCCGGCATTATGATTTCGCTTTCCGTGCCATCGTGTATCAGGGCAAAAACGTGCGCGTGTCCCTGCGCGACGCGGCGGAGAGCATCGATAAAGAGCTGCGTAAGAAACAGGCCGAGTTCGGCATCGAATGACCCCGCCCGGCGGGGAACGGAGGCGACCTATGCAAAAGTCAAGACCGGCGCTGCGGCGGCGTGCGCGCCACCGGGAGAGCCATTGGGAGGACGGCCTGTTCATGCTGCCGTATCTGCTGCTGTTTTCGGCATTCACGGTCATACCGGTGCTGATCTCGTTCGGCCTGTCCTTCACGTATTTCAATGTGTTGGAGCCGCCCCGGTTCATCGGGATGTCCAACTACGTGCAATTGCTGCTCGATGACGAGATCTTCGTGCTGGCGCTGAAAAACACACTGATCCTGTCGCTGATCACCGGCCCGGTCGGGTTCTTCCTGTGCTTCGGTCTGGCATGGATGATCAACGAGTTCGGGCCGCGTACCCGCGCGGTGCTGACGCTGCTGTTCTATGCGCCGGTGATCAGCGGCGGCGCGTACATGATCTGGCAGATCATCTTCAGCGGCGATGCCTACGGCTACCTCAACGGCATCCTGCTCGATCTCGGGATCGTCTATACCCCGATCCAGTGGCTGACCGACAGCAGCTATATGATGCCGGCCGCGATCACGGTGATCCTGTGGATGAGCTTCGGCGCGGGCTTTCTGTCGTTCGTCGCCGGGTTCAAAAACATCGATATGCGCCTGTACGAGGCGGCGGCCGTCGACGGCATCCGCGACCGCTGGCAGGAGCTGTGGTACATCACCCTGCCGTGCATGAAGCCGCAGCTGCTGTTCGGCGCGGTGATGAGCATCACCGGCTCGTTCGGCGTGGGCGACGTGATCACCGGCGTATTCGGCTATCCCAGCACGAACTATGCGCTGCATACGCTCGTGCATCATCTGCAGGACTACGGCAGCATCCGGTTCGAGATGGGGTATGCCTGCGCCATCGCCGTCGTGCTGTTCTTCCTGATGATCGGCGCCAATCAGATCGTGCAGCGCCTTCTGCGCCGGGTCGGCGAATGAGCCGGGCGGTATCGTCATATCGGAAAGGGTCATGATCGAGATGCACAACATTATCCGCCTGCCCGGCCGCCGCAGCAAGCGGGTCAGCCGGTCCCGCGCAGGGACGGCCGTCCTGTTCGTGTTCCTGCTTCTGCTGGCGCTGTTTTCGGCGTTCCCCATGCTCGTCATCATCGGCAACGCGTTCAAGCCGCTCGACGAATTGTGGGTCTACCCGCCAAAGCTGTTCCCCTCTGCGCCCACGCTGCTCAATTTCCGCGATATGTTCACGATCATGGAAGACTCGTGGGTGCCGCTGCTGCGCTATGCCTTCAACTCCGTGTTCATCACGGCCGTGGGCACGGCGGGGCACATCATCTTGGCCTCGATGGCGGCCTTCCCGCTGGCCAAAAAGAAGTTCCGCGGCCGGAACCTGATCTTCAACACCATCGTGTTCTCGCTGATGTTCAACGCCTCCGTCACCGCCATCCCCAGCTATCTGGTCATGGCGAAGCTGGGGTGGGTGGATACGCCGTGGGCGATCATCATGCCGGCGTTCGCGTCCTCGCTGGGGCTGTATTTGATGAAACAGTTCATGGAGCAGCTGCCGGACGCGCTGCTGGAGGCCGCGCGCATCGACGGCGCGTCGCAGTGGTACACGTTCTGGAAGATCGTGATGCCCAACGTCAAAAGCGCATGGCTGACGCTGCTGCTGCTCTCGGTGCAGAGCCTGTGGGGCATCGGCGCCAACCGCTTCATCTTCAAGGAAGAGCTCAAGACCCTGCCCTATGCGCTGGGTCAGATCATCAGCGGCGGCATCGCCCGCGCCGGTGTGGGCGCGGCGGTCACGGTCACGATGATGATCGTGCCGATCCTGATCTTCATCTTCAGTCAAAGCAACATCATCGACACCATGGCGTCGTCCGGCATGAAGGACTGACTTTTCGGTGTCATCGAGCTTGCCGCGGCCTGCCGCGGCGGGAAAGGAGCCACGCGTATGACCGGTTTTGCCAGGCGGCTGATCTGCTCTTTGCTGTGCGTCGGCCTGCTGACCCCCACGGTGCTGGCGGTCGGCCCGGCCTTTTCGGACCGCACGTACGAGTCGTATACCTACGGCGCGGAAGGCACGCAGAGCGCGCTGACCGTCCCCGCGCCGTACACCGTGCAGCGGGAATTGACGGCCGCCGATCTGGGGCTCGCGGAGCCGTTCTCGGAGCTGTCGGACATCGTGCACGACGGCAGCGGGACGCTCTATCTCAGCGATACCGGCAACGACCGGGTGATCGTGACGGATCTGTCCGATCCGTCCGCCCCGCGCACGGTCCAGCTGCACGAATTCACGCTGGGCGGCGCGGCGGATGCGCTCGGCCGCCCCGTGGGGCTGTGCCTGAGCGATACGCTGCTGTACGTGGCGGATACGGAAAACGCGCGCATCGTGGTGTTCGACCGCAGCACGCTCTCGGCCGTCCGCGTGCTGGAGCGCCCGCAGATCCCGATCCTCGGCGAGGATTATATCTATCAGCCGATGAAATTGGGCGTCACGGCGGCGGGACATATCTACGTCATCGCCGAGGGCGTCAACCAAGGCCTGATCGAGTTGGACGAGAACGGCGCGTTCGTCACGTTTTTGGGCGCGCCGGCCGTCGTGCCGGATCTGCTCTCGCTGATCTGGCGGCGCTTCGCGACGCCGGAGCAGCTGGCGCAGATGGAAAAATACGTCCCCACCGAATACGATGCCATGCAGGTCGACGACGCGGGCTTCATCTATGCCGTGTCCAAAAACTCGGAGGATCGCGCCTTCGCCAAGCTCAATCATCAGGGCAATAACGTCCTCGGCGAGCTGGGGCAGCTCGGCGACCGGGACGGCAATAAGCCGTATCTGGCCGATCTCGTGGCGGATGACGGCGTGTACTGGCTGCTCGATCCCAAGCAGGGCAAGGTGTTCGTCTACGCCGACGAGGTGGGGCTGCTCTTTGCCTTCGGCACCAACGCCACGCAAAAAGGCTGCTTCAGCTCCGCCTCGGCCATGGAGGTCGTCGACGGCGAGCTTTATGTCCTCGACGGCTTAAAAAACAACATCACCGTATTCGCGCAAACGGCCTTCGGCCGCGATGCGATCGCGGCGACCCGTCGGCAAAAAGCCGGAAAATACGAGGAGTCCACCGTTTACTGGGAAAAGGTCGCGCAGCAGTGCGCGCACTACCCGCCCGCGCAGATCGGTCTGGCGCAGGTCAAGATCGATGCCGGTGAATACAAAGCCGCCATGGCAGCGTATTCGGTGGGGACGTATTTTTCCATCTGCGCCAGC
>JAJXDX010000035.1:5902-10454 GCA_021640185.1 Oscillospiraceae bacterium
GGGCCAAGGACGTTTACGATGATGCGTTCGATCGGCAGCGCGACGCGCTGCTGCGCGGGAACCTCTTGTGGGTGGTGCTCGGCATCTGTGCGATCGCTGCGGCAGCCGTGCTGGTGCCACGCCTCGTGCGGCGCACGGCGGCCTACCGCCGTTTGGCGGGCGCCCCGCTGTGGCAGCAGCTGCGCTACGGCACCTATGCCGCGTTCCATCCCTTCGACGGGTATTGGGAGATCAAGCGCGCCAAAAAGGGCAGTATGCCCGCGGCGCTGATCATCTTGGGGCTGTTCACACTGCTGTATGCCGTGCGCGCGCAGTTCTCCGGCTATGCCGTCACGGGCGTGATCGGCAGTAAGGTCAACGTGCTGTTCGAGTGCCTGACCGTCCTGCTGCCGCTGCTGCTGTACGTCGTGGCCAACTGGTGCTTCACCACGTTGATGGACGGCGAAGGGACGCTGCGCGACGTGTTCATCGCCGCGTGCTACGCGCTCAAGCCATATGTGCTGCTGTCCGTCCCGCTGCTGCTGCTCAGCCACGTGCTCACGGCGGAGGAGGCGGTGTTCTATCAGTTCTTCAACGTCGTCTGCTGGATATGGGTGATCGGTCTGCTGTTCTTCGGGATGCTCGCCACGCATGATTATACGCTCGCCCGCGGGATCGGGGCGCTGATCTGCACCGTGATCGGCATTTGTCTGCTGTTGTTCATCGGGCTGCTGTTCATCAATGTGACGCAGGACGTGATCGGCTTCGTGTGGGATATCTACGAAGAAGTATCCTACCGGATGTATTAAGGTGAGGGGATCGGCATGATGATAAGAAAAAAAGGCCGCGGGACGCTCGCGGCGCTGCTGGTGCTCTGCCTGCTGCTCTCCGCCTGCGGCGCGTCCGGCACGGCCGCGCCGGACGACGCGCTCGATACCGGAGCCGATGACGACTGGACCGCGGTGGAGGATGGCACCCTGCGGCTGGAGAACGACCGCGTGCTGTGGGAGATGGATGCGGCCACCACGCATTTCACCGTCACCGATAAGGCGACGGGCGCGGTGTACCGCTCCGTGCCGGAAGATGCGGACGGCGGCGCATCGGAAGAAACGCAGGCGCGCATGACCGCCGAGCTGACCGCCGTTTATTACGATACCGACAGCAACCGTCTGATCATGACCTCCGGCCGCGACGGCGTCGAGGGCGGCGGCGTGACGGTCAGGCAGCACGACGGCACCGTGCGCGTGTATTACACGCTGGGCAGCAGCACCGGGGATCTGCTGGTGCCGCAGCTGTTCACCCAAACGTTTTTCGAAGACACCTTGTGCGCGGCGGACTGCTTCAGCAGCAGCCAGTTGCGCCGCCTCAGGCGCTACTATGCCCTGTATTCTCCGCAGGAGCCGGACGACGGGTTCTCCGCCATGGCGGAGCGCTACCCGGCACTGAAAACGCAGGCGCTGTACATCCTCAAGGATACGGCCGACGACATGGCGCGGCTGGAGATCGACGAGTATATGCAGCTGTTCGGCTACACGCAGGAGCAGTATACCGCCGTGCTTGACGAGCTGGGCATCGAGCACGCGGCCGCCGACGAAGCGGGCTTCGTCATCCCCGTGGAATATGCGCTCACCGCGGACGGCTTCACCGCCCGCGTGCTGATGGATAAGGTCACCGAGCGCTCCGCGAACTACACGCTGCAGCAGGTGGCGCTGCTGGAATATTTCGGCAGCATCCCCGCCGAAACCAAGGGACGGTTCCTCGTGCCGGACGGCAGCGGCGCCGTGATCGAAACGGACCGCAGCGGCACGTATGCCGGCCGCATCTATGGCGAGGACGCCGGCAAAGGCGGCGACGGCGGCCGTGCACTGCGTCAGCAGCTCTGTCTGCCGGTGTTCGGCATGTCCTACGGCGATCACGGCCTGTTCGCCGTGATCGAAACGGCGGCCGAGGCGGCCGAGCTTTCGGCCGAAACGGTGTCCGCCTCCTGCACGCAGAGCCATATCTACCCGGTCTTTCACGTGCGCGAGATGGATACCACCGACATCGGCGCCGACCGCAATATCCTCTCCTTCAACCTTTACGCCAAACAGCGCCTGCGCCAAAGCCCCTGCGTGCGCTATGCGCTGCTTGGCGGCGATGCGGTCGACTACGGCGCTATGGCGGCGTGGTACCGCACGTATCTGGAGCAAAACGGCACATTGACGCCGCAAAAGGACGCCGCCGGTCTGCTGCTGGAGTATTGGGGCATGGTGACCGAGGACGCCTCTTTCCTCGGTATCCCGTACGATAAAAAGCTGACGCTCTCCACATTCACCGGGATCGAGAACGATCTCGATACGCTCGCAGCCGCCGGTATCGACGGCGTGACCGTCCGCCTGCAGGGCTTCGGCACCTCGGGGCTGGCGCACGCCAAAAACAGCGCCTTTTCGCTGTATCGCGGCACCGGCACGCAGCAGGAGCTGCTCGCCTTGGCCGAGCGCCTGACCCCGGCGCGCCTGTTTCTCGAGGCAGACCCGCAGGTGGTGTATGACGATCGGTGGTTCGACGGCTTCTCGCCCAAGGCGGATGCCGCCCGTGCGCTCAGCCGGAAAACGGCGCTGCTGCGTATGCGCGACCCGGCCACGCGGGAGGAGGTCAGCGGTCGGCTCTCCCGCTATGCGCTCTCGCCCGCCCGCTATGCCGAAACGGCCGCGTCCTTCCTTGAAAGCCTGAAAAAGGCGGCGCTGCCGGACGGGCTGGGGCTTTCCTACCGGTCGGCGGGCTATCTCCTGACCGGCGACTACGGCACGTCCCACCCGGTCGACCGCGCCGCGGCGGCACAGACGGTGCAGGCGCTGCTGCAGGCGGCCGGCCGCCCGGTGATGACTGACGGCGCTGACCTGTACACGCTCTCCGCCCTCTCGCGCATCGACGATCTGGCGCTCTGCTCGTCCGGGGCGGACGTCACGGCCTATGACGTGCCGTTTTTGCCGATGGTGCTGCACGGCAACATCCCGTATTCCGGCACGCCGGTCAACCTGTCGTCGGATCCGGAGCGGGCGCTGCTCAAGGCCGCGGAATACGGCGCGGGACTATCATATGTGCTGTGTACGGAGGACGAAACGGCGTTTTCCGCCACCCCGTACGGCCGGTACTTCTATTCGCTCTGCAGTGCCGATCAGCTGTCCGCCGTGGCGGATGCCTGCCGCCGCGTGCGCGCGGCAGACGCGGCGACCGCGGGCAGCCGGTTCATCCGGCACGAGAGGCTCGGCGATACGCTCGCCCGTTCAACGTTCGATAACGGGGCACAGATCTTGGTCAACTACGGCGATGCGCCGCAGACCGTGGACGGCGTCACGGTGCCGGCCGCCGGTTTCGTGACGCTCGTCGACGGGAAGATAACGGAGGGTGAAGCATGATACGGCCAAAAAAAGCGCGCCTGCTGCAGCGGCGGGCGATGTCCGGTTACCTGTTCGCCCTGCCGCTGATCGTGGGGCTGGTGCTGGTCTTTATCCCCAATCTTGTGCAGACCTTCCGTTTCGCCGTCAACGATATCGAACTCGGCACGGACGGCTATACGCTCAGCAGCGTCGGCTTCCGCTATTTCCGCGAGGCGTTCGATACCGATCCCAATTTCGTTCCTTACCTGATCGCCAGTCTGCGCAGCTTCGTGACGGACATCCCGATCATCCTCGTGTTCAGCCTGTTCATCGCCAGCGTCCTCAATACCGAGTTTCGCGGCCGCGTGGCGGCGCGGATCATCTTCTTCATCCCGGTCATTCTGGCCACCGGTGTCATCGCCGCGGTCGAGAACGCGTCCGATATCCTCGGCATCGTCGAGGACGGACGGCAGCTCGATCTGGGGCTGGACAGCGGCCAAAAGACCGAGATCGCCACGCTGCTCACCCAGATCGACCTGCCCCGTGCGCTGATCGACCTGATCGGCGGCGCGATCGCCAAGCTGTACGACATCGTCAAGTCCAGCGGTATGCAGATCTATATCCTGCTGATCGGTATGCAGGAGATCTCGCCGTCCATCTACGAGGCGGCGCAGGTCGAGGGCTGCGGCCGGTGGGAGTTCTTCTGGAAGATCACGTTCCCCATGATCGGGGCCGAGATCAAGGTGTGCGTCGTGTACACCATCATCGATATTTTGGCCAACGGGCAGGGCACGCTCGTCGATTATATCGACGGTCTGGCCTTCCGCAACGATATGTATGCGCAGGGCACGGCGATGTACGTGGTGTACCTTTGCTGCATCGCGCTGATCGTGGCGGCGGTGCTGCTCCTGCTCAAAAAGCTGATCCGTTATCAGGGGGAGGAGGCGCGATGAAGATGCAGTCGTCCAAAGCTTTGCGCCGCCGCCTGCCGATCGGCCGTTTCCTGCTGTCGCTCGTTCGGTACGTGGTCATCTTCGGCTTGGCGTTCATCATCCTCAAGCCGTTCATCTACAAGATCCTCATGGCGTTCATGAGCCCGGCGGATCTGCTCGATCCCACGGTGCATCTCGTCCCCGCGAATCCGTCGTTTTATTACTGGGGACGGGCGCTGGAGGGGCTTGATCTGCGTCAGACCCTGCCGAACACTCTGGTCT
>JAJXDX010000404.1 GCA_021640185.1 Oscillospiraceae bacterium
AGGAGCCGAAGGCGGGCACCGGCGTGGAAAAGGGGCAGGTCATCAAGATCGTCGTCAGCTGCGGCAAGGACGATAAGGTGGTCGTGCCGGATGTGTCCGGCTGGAAGGAAGAGCACGCCCGCCTGTATCTGCAGGCGCTCGGCTTCCGTGTGGAGGTGGCACAGCTGCAGGCCTCCTCTTACGAGAAGGGGCTGGTCGACAGCACCGATCCGCAGGCCGGGACCGAGAAAAAGGTCGGCGACGTGATCACGCTGCGCGTCAGCAACGTCGAGCAGACGTCGAACACGGAGCCGGATCCCGACTATCCGTCGGATAACGGCGGGAACGAGGGCGGCTTCGGTTTCTGATCACGGCAGGCTCACGCCCGCAGCGCATCGCGCTGCGGGCAGATCTGAACGACGGAAAGGATGCGGGACATGGCATTGTTTTTTGAAGAGTTGGCGAACTTTGATCCGGCGGTCGCGGCCGCGTGTGCGGACGAGCTTACCCGTCAGCGGCAGAATATCGAACTGATCGCCTCCGAGAACATCGTGTCGCGCGCCGTCCTATTGGCGGCGGGCGGCGTGCTGACGAACAAATACGCCGAGGGGTACCCCGGCAAGCGGTATTACGGCGGCTGCCGCTATGTCGACGTGGTGGAGGACATCGCGCGGGAGCGCGCCTGCCGCCTGTTCGGTGCGGATCACGCCAATGTGCAGCCGCACTCCGGGGCAAACGCGAACTTGGCCGTGTTCTTCGCCCTGCTGCAGCCGGGCGATACCGTCATGGGCATGGATCTGTCGCAGGGCGGGCATCTGTCCCACGGCTCGCCGGTCAACATCTCCGGCAAGTATTTCCGCGTCGTATCCTACGGCGTCGATCCGGCGACCGGCATGATCGACTATGACGAGGTGCGGCGCATCGCGCTGGAGAACCGGCCGAAGCTGCTGATCGCCGGGGCGAGCGCCTATTCCCGGACGATCGATTTTGCCTGTTTCCGGCAGATCGCCGACGAGGTCGGCGCATATCTGATGGTGGACATGGCGCACATCGCCGGGTTGGTCGCGGCGGGCGAGCATCCTTCGCCCGTGCCGTATGCCGACGTGGTGACCACCACGACGCACAAAACGCTGCGCGGCCCGCGCGGCGGCATGATCCTTTGCCGTGAGGAACTGGCCAAAGCGATCGACAAGGCGGTGTTCCCCGGCACGCAGGGCGGGCCGCTGATGCACATCATCGCTGCCAAGGCGGTCGCGCTGGGCGAGGCGCTGACCGACGAATTCAAGGCCTATCAGCACGGCATCGTCCAAAACGCGCGCGCCCTGTGTGATGCGCTGCTGGCTGAGGGCATCGACATCGTGTCCGGCGGCACGGACAACCACCTGATGCTGCTGGATCTGACCCGCACCGGCGTGACCGGCAAGGAGCTGGAGCATCGGCTGGACGAGGTGCACATCACCGCCAACAAAAACACGATCCCGAACGATCCGCAAAGCCCGTTCATCACCAGCGGGCTGCGCGTCGGCACGCCGGCCGTGACCACGCGCGGGTTCGGCACGGCAGAGATGAAGGACATTGCCCGCTGGATCTCGCTGGCGCTGAGCGACTTCGAGGGCAGCCGCGATCAGATCGCCGAGGGCGTGCAGGCGCTTTGCGCCCGTTTTCCGATCTACGAATGAATGACAAAGAGGATGATCGTGCTGCGATCATCCCAGACTGTCAAAAAAGCCCGGACAGCGTCCGGGCTTTTATTGCCAGTCTGAAGGG
>JAJXDX010000405.1 GCA_021640185.1 Oscillospiraceae bacterium
ACGCTCCACCGCGGCCCGGCAGGGCTGTTTTCCGCGCTGATGCTGGCCGAGGCGGGCGCGCGCCCGATCCTGCTCGAGCGCGGCGGGGACGTCGACAGCCGCCGCGCCGCGGTGGAGCGTTTCCGCCGGACCGGTGTGCTGGACACCGGGTCGAACGTGCAGTTCGGCGAGGGCGGGGCGGGCACGTTCTCGGACGGGAAGCTCAATTCCGGCATCGGCGATCCGCGCGCCCGCACGGTGCTTGAACGGTTCGTCGCCGCCGGTGCGCCGGAGGATATCCTCTGGCAGGCGAAGCCTCACATCGGCACCGACCGGCTGCGCGACGTGGTGCGCACGCTGCGGCAGCAGATCGTCCGCATGGGCGGCGAGGTGCGTTTTTTCTCCCCCGTCACCGATATCGCCGTGCGCGACGGGCGGCTGACCGCCCTGACCGTCTGCGGGCCGAACGGCGAATATCAGCTGCCCTGCACGGCCGCGGTGCTTGCGGTGGGGCACAGCGCGCGGGACACGCTGACCATGCTGCGCGCGCGCGGCGTGCCGATGGAGCAAAAGCCGTTCGCCGTCGGCGTGCGGATCGAGCATCCGCGCGCGATGATCGACCGCGCACAGTACGGCGCGGCGGCGGTGCATCCCGCGCTGGGCGCGGCGGATTACAAGCTCCACTGCCGCCCGAACGGCGGGCGCGGCGTATACACGTTTTGTATGTGTCCGGGCGGCGAGGTCATCGCCGCCGCGTCCGAGGAGGGCGGCGTGGTCGTCAACGGCATGAGCGAGCACGCCCGCGCGGCGGAAAATTCCAACAGCGCGCTGCTCGTCGGCATCGATCCCGGCGACCTCGGCTCGCCGGATCCGCTGGCGGGCTTCGCGTTCCAGCGGCGGCTGGAGCAGGCGGCGTTCGCTGCCGGGGGCGGCGGATACCGCGCGCCGGTGCAGCTGGTCGGCGATCTGCTGGCCGGGCGCGAAACGACGGCGCTCGGCGATGTTACGCCGTCCTATCGGCCGGGCGTCACGCCCGCCGATCTGCGTGCGGTCCTGCCGACGTACGTCATCGAGCAGATCCGCGCCGCGCTGCCGGTATTCGCCCGACAGATCCGCGGCTTCGACCGCCCGGACGCGGTGCTGACCGGGGTGGAATCGCGTTCCTCCTCGCCCGTGCGCCTGCCGCGCGACGGCAGCGGGCAGTCGGCCGTCGCCGGTCTGTTCCCGTGCGGCGAGGGCGCGGGCTATGCGGGCGGCATCCTGTCCGCCGCCGTCGACGGCATCCGCATCGCCGAATGTGTGCGTGCCGCGCTCCGGTGAGCGCGTGACGATATTTTTCAGCTGAAAGAAAGGAAGTTTCCCCATGTTTTTCGTTGAAGCCCGCCCCGTTTGGGGCAAGGGACTGCAGGAGAAGATGAACATCACCTGCGGTTTTTACGCCACGGTCGCCCGTTCGGCGAAAAAAACGACGCTGTCCGTCGCCACCTCCGGGTTTTATCGTGTGTTCGTCAACGGCGTGTTCACGTACTACGGGCCGATCCGCTGCGCGCACGGCCACTACCGCGTCGACGAGCTGGATCTGACCTCTGCCCTGACGCAGCCGGCAAACCACATCGCCGTGGAGGTCGTGAACTACTATGCCACGTCGTTTTCCTCCCTGCGTCAGCCCGGCTTCATCCAAGCGGAGCTGCGGCAGGGCGACACGGTCGTCGCCGCCACCGGCGCACAGGGCTTTTCGGCGTTTTTGCTGCATCAGCGGCTGCG
>JAJXDX010000406.1 GCA_021640185.1 Oscillospiraceae bacterium
GCTTTACACAAAACCGCGAAAAAGGTATCTTTTTGTGTCGCACGGTGCCTGCGGATGGCGCATTTTGGACGATCGGGACGAGCAAAAAGCCTCCCCCGTCGCTCGTGCCGACAAAAAACACTGGAAAAAAACGTTTATCCATGCTAGAATAGGGACGTACACAAAAACGAAGGACGAACAATGAGGTGCTACTATGCAAGGTTTAGTCGACTGGTTCATCAATGCGCTGCACGGGATCCCCGGCGAATGGATCGCGCTGATCATCTCCATGGTGCCGCTGCTGGAGCTGCGCGGCGGGCTGCTGGCCGCCTCGCTGCTGGGCGTGGACATCCTGAAGGCGGTGCCGCTGTGCATCATCGGCAACATCCTGCCCGTTCCGCTGATCCTGCTGTTCATCACGCCGATCTTTACGGCGCTGAAAAAGACGCGGCTGTTCCGCCCGCTGGTGGAAAAGATCGAGAAAAAAGCGATGAGCAAAAGCGACAAGATCGAAAAAGGGTACTTTTGGGGGCTGGCGCTGTTCGTCGGCATCCCGCTGCCCGGCACGGGCGCGTGGACCGGCAGCCTGATCGCCGCCATGCTGAACATCCCGTTCAAAAAGGCGTTCCCCGCGATCTTGCTCGGCATCCTGATCGCCACGGTCATCATGGCGCTGATCTCCTACGGGCTGCTCGGCGCGATCATGAGCGCTTTTTGACCGATCGACCGACCTTGCTGACATGATCCCCGACACGGACGCATATGTTTTCATGACGGAACAAATGAGAAGTGGAAGGAATGGGTCGACGTATGATGACACAGGCAAAGGACACACGCACCCGGTATCTGCCGGAGGGCAGCCGGATGAACACGGCGGAGAACTTGGCCGCCACGCGCTCGATCACCGCGCTGATGCAGGCGCAGGCGGACGGCACGGTGCTGGAGGGGCGCGCCGTGCGCTGCACGGTGGAGCACGACCTGATCGTGCAGCTGCCGTGCGGCGAGGCGATCATCCCCCACCGCGAGGGCGCGGCGGGGATCGAGGACGGCACGACGAAGGACATCGTGCTGATCACGCGCGTCAACAAGCCGGTCTGTTTCGTCGTGACCGGCTTTGAGCAGACGGAAGGCGGCTGCCGCCCGGTGCTCTCGCGCCGCCGGGTGCAGGAGCGCTGCCGCGAGGAGTACCTTGACCGATTGCGGCCGGGGGACGTCATCCCCGCACGCATCACCCGGCTGGAAACGTTCGGCGCATTTTGCGACATCGGGTGCGGGCTGCCCGCGCTGCTGCCGATCGCCGACATCTCCGTCAGCCGCATCGCGCATCCGCGCGACCGTTTCACGCCCGGCATGGAGATCTTGGGGGTCGTGTCCTCGGTGGAGAACGGGCGGATCTGCCTATCCCACCGGGAGCTGCTTGGCACGTGGGAGGAGAACGCCGCGCTGTTCTCCCCGGCGAAACGATCGCCGGGGTGGTGCGCTCCGTCGAGCCCTACGGCATCTTCGTCGAGCTGACGCCGAACCTTGCCGGTCTGGCCGAGCCGCACGAGGGCGTGCGCGTCGGGCAGCAGGCGGCGGTGTATATCAAAAGCGTGCAGCCGGAAAAGCTGAAGATCAAGCTGGCGCTGATCGACGCACAGGACGGCGAACGGCCGCCTGCGCCGCCGCACTATTTCCTTACCGAGGGGCCGATCCGCTACTGGCGGTATTCGCCGGAGGGGTGCAGCCGCGTGATCGAGAGCCGTTTCGACACGGAGGAAGGA
>JAJXDX010000407.1 GCA_021640185.1 Oscillospiraceae bacterium
AACCCACACCGCGCACCGTTTCGATCAGCTCGCCGTAAGAGCCGAGCTTTTGCCGCAGGGTGCGGATGTGCATATCCACGGTCCGGCTCTCGCCGATCAGGTCGCTGCCCCAGACCTCCGAGAACAGCCGGTCGCGCGTATAAGCCGTGCCGGGATGCGAGAGGAACAGCGTCAGCAGGTCGAATTCCTTTGCGGTGAGGGCGATGCGCTCGCCGTCGGCGGTGACGGTGTGCGCCTGCGTGTCGACGGTCAGGCCGCCGACGGTCAGGCTCTTGCCCGTCGGTGCGGGGCGCGCGCGGCGCAGCACCGCCCGCACGCGCGACACCATCTCCATCATGCCGAACGGCTTGACTAAGTGATCGTCGGCGCCGAGATCGAGGCTTTGCACCTTGTCGTACTCCATGCCCTTCGCCGTCGCCATGATGACCGGGATGTCCGCCGTGTCCGGACGGGCGCGCAGCCGCCGCAGCAGCGTCACGCCGTCCTCCCCCGGCAGCATCACGTCCAGCAGGATCAGGTCGGGGCGCTGCTGCCGCAGTGCCGCCCACAGCGCCTCGCCGTCCGGCAGGCCCTGCGCCGCAAAGCCCGTGCTTTGCAGCGTGTATACCTCGATATCCCGGATGCCCGCGTCGTCCTCCACGCAAAAGATCATAATTCTTCCACCCCGTTGTGCACGCCGGTGACCGCGAACACCACCCATTCGGCGATGTTCGTGGAATGGTCGCCGATGCGCTCGAAATATTTGGCGATCATCAAAAGATCCAGTGCCCGTTCCCCTTCGCCGGGATCCTGCGCGATCAGCGCGGTCAGCGCGTGCCGCACCCGGTCGAAATAATCGTCCACCTCGTCGTCCTGCCGGATGACCGCCTCGGCCAGCGCCGTGTCGCGCCGGACGTAGGCGTCCACGCTTTCGGTCACCATGCGGATCACGGCGCGCGCCATGTCGCGGATCGGGCCGCAGCGCCCGTCCGGCGGCGCGGACAGATGCGGTACGATATCGGCGATGTCCGCCGCCTGATCGCCGATGCGCTCCATGTCGGCGATCATCTTCAGCGCGGCCGAGATCTGCCGCAGATCGCGCGCCACAGGCTGCTGCTGCAGCAAAAGCCGCAGGCACAGCGTTTCGATATCCCGCTCCATGCTGTCGATCTCGCTGTCGCGCGGGGCAACACGCTCGGCCAAGGCGGGATCGCATTCCTCCAACGCCTTGGCCGACAGGGCGATGACCTCCTCGCACAGGGCGCCCATCTCGGTCATTTTTTTGTTCAGCAGCATCAGCTGCTCGTCGAACCGGTCACGCATATCAGCCGAACCTCCCCGTGATATAGTCCTCGGTGCGTTTGTCCTGCGGATCGGCGAACATCCGCTGCGTCGGCCGGTACTCGATCAGCTCGCCGAGCAGGAAAAACGCCGTGTTATCCGAGATCCGCACCGCCTGCTGCATATTGTGGGTGACGATAACGATAGTATACTCCTTTTTCAGCTCAAGCGCAAGGTCTTCTATCTTGGCCGTGGAGATCGGATCCAGCGCGCTGGTCGGCTCGTCCATCAGCAGCACGCGCGGCTGCACCGCCAACGCGCGTGCGATGCACAGGCGCTGCTGCTGTCCGCCGGACAGCCCCAGTGCGGACTTTTTCAGCCGGTCCTTCACCTCGTCCCAGATCGCCGCCTGCCGCAGCGAGCGCTCCACGATCTCGTCCAGCTTCGCGCGGCTTTTGACCCCATGGGTGCGCGGGC
>JAJXDX010000408.1 GCA_021640185.1 Oscillospiraceae bacterium
GCGGGCAAAAACGGCGGCCGTCGCCGCAGCGATGGCCGCCGGATAAATCATTCCATCACGTAGCTGCTGCCGCGCGGCAGGCCGACCGACAGCATGACCGCCTCTTCCTTCTCGCGCATACGCACGGCCTCCAGCCCGCCGTCCACGTGATCGTAGCCCAGCAGATGCAGCATGGAGTGGACCGTCAGGTAGCCGACCTCACGCTGGAAGGAATGGCCGTACTCCTGCGCCTGCGCGGCCGCGCGCTCCAGCGAGATCACGATGTCGCCCAGCATATACGCGCCCGTTTCGGGGTCGGTATCGTACTTGCCGTTTTCCCCCAGCGGGAAGGAGAGCACATCGGTCGTCATGTCGATGTGGCGCTGCTCGTTGTTGATCTGACGGATCTGCTCGTTATCGACAAGGGACACGTCGACCTCCGCCGAGCCCTCGAAGCCCTCCAGCTCCAGCACCGCATGGCAGCAGCGGCGGATGAGTAGGCGCACGCCGGTAGGGATCTTGACTGCCTTTTGTTTGTTTTCGATCGTTACTTTGATCTTGTCCATGTTCTCTGTCGTTCCTTTCACTGTAAGATATATCGGGAGGATGCGGGACATCACTATGGTCTGCGTTCGTTTTTGCGCTCCGGCTTTTTGGGTCTGGGCCGCGCGTCGGCCGGCCGGTCGCCGTGCGGGCGGGCAGGCTTGCCGTCCGCCGCGCCGTCTTTGCGGCTGTCGCCGCGCACACGGTCATACCGTTCGTAGGCGGCGATGATGCGCTGCACCAGTTCGTGCCGCACGACGTCGCGATGGCTGAACCGGCAGATCGCCACGTCCTGCACACCGTCGAGCACCTGCATGACCTGCTTTAGGCCGCACAGCTTTCCGGCCGGCAGGTCGATCTGCGTCACGTCGCCGGTCACCACCATGCGCGAATTGAAGCCAAGGCGCGTCAAAAACATCTTCATCTGCTCCGGCGTGGTGTTCTGCGCCTCGTCGAGGATGATGAAGCTGTCGTCCAGCGTCCGTCCGCGCATATAGGCCAGCGGCGCGATCTCGATGTCGCCGCGCTCGAGATAGCGCTGGTAGCTCTCCGCCCCCAGCATATCGAACAGCGCGTCATACAGCGGCCGCAGGTACGGGTCGACCTTGCTTTGCAGGTCGCCCGGCAGAAAACCGAGCTTTTCGCCCGCCTCGACCGCGGGACGCGTCAGGATGATGCGCGAGATCTCTTTGGCGCGGAAGGCGCGCACCGCCATGGCCACCGCCAGATAGGTCTTGCCCGTTCCGGCAGGGCCCACGCCGATCGTCACGGTGTTTTTGCCGATCGCCTCGACATAGGCCTTTTGTCCCAGCGTTTTCGGCTTGACCGGCTTGCCCTTGGCCGTGATGCAGATGCTGTCGGACGACAGCCGCCCCACGGCATCCTCTGCGCCCTCGCTCACCAGCATCAGGACATAGCGCACCTTTTGTTCGTCCAGCTGCTCGCCGCGGCTCATCAGCTCCAGCAGGCCATCGATCGCGCGCACCGCGCGCGCCACGTCCTCCGGCTCGCCGCTGACCTTGATGTCCGTCCCGCGGGCAAGCACGGTCACGCCGAACTTCTGCTCCACCAACCGGATGTTGGCATCGAAGCTGCCGAACAGGGAAACCACCTGCTCCATGCGCTCCGCGTTGATGATCTGTTCCGTCGTTTTGATAACAAGACCTTCCTTTTGCTCCGGGCCGACAGACGGCCCTGTGGTGATCGTGCG
>JAJXDX010000409.1 GCA_021640185.1 Oscillospiraceae bacterium
CGACAAGACCGATCCCGCGACTGCGCCGGCCGCGCCGCGCGAGCCGGACCCCTGCTGCAACGAGGACGACTACCGCGAGGAGCGCGCGGGGGACACCGCCCGCTGAACGCGGATACACGGATACAGCGATACATGAAAAGAGGCCGCCGTCCGTTCGGACGGCGGCATTCCTTTATGCTGTTCTGCAGGAACGCACTCAACGAACATGCGCGAGAAAAAGAAAATATCGGTTTATTTTTGTTTTTCTCTTGACATTTTGCAATTTATGAGTACAATAATTGCAAAAGCAAACGAAAGGGACGATCCGTATGCAGATCCGCATCGAAAAGACGAGCACACCGAAGGAGAAGCCGCAGGACGATATGCTGAAATTCGGGCAGGTGTTCACCGATCATATGTTTTTGATGGACTACGATCCGTCACGGGGCTGGCATGACGCACGGATCGTGCCGTACGGGCGGCTGTCGCTCAGCCCGGCGGCAACGGTGTTCCACTACGGCGCGGAGGTCTTTGAAGGCCTGAAGGCCTACCGCACGCCGGACGGGAGCGTGCAGCTGTTCCGTCCGCGGGACAACATCAGCCGCCTGAACGATTCTGCGGAGCGGCTGTGTATGCCGCAGCTCGATCCCGACGACGTGCTGCAGGCGCTGACGACCTTCGTCGCGCTGGAGCGCGACTGGGTGCCGCACAAGCCGGGCACATCGCTGTATCTGCGGCCGTTTTTGTTCGGCAATGACGAAACGCTGGGCGTGCACACGGTGGGGCGCGCGGTGTTCGCGATCATCGCGTCGCCCGTGGGCAGCTATTATCCCGAAGGTCTTTCTCCGGTCAGGATCATGATCGAGAGCGAGGACGTGCGCGCCGTGCGCGGCGGCACGGGCTATGCCAAATGCGGCGGCAACTATGCCGCCAGCTTCCGTGCCGGGCACAAGGCGGAGCAGATCGGCTTTTCGCAGGTGCTGTGGCTGGACGGTGTGGAGCGCCGCTACATCGAAGAGGTCGGCGCGATGAACGTGATGTTCATGATCGACGGCAGGGTGGTCACCCCGGCGCTGACCGGCTCCATCCTGCCGGGGATCACCCGCCGCTCCTGCATCCGCGTGCTGCAGGACAAGGGCATCCCGGTGGAGGAGCGGCTGCTCGACGTGGCGGAGCTGACCGCGGCGGCGCGCGACGGACGGCTGCAGGAGGCCTTTGGCTGCGGGACGGCGGCGGTCGTTTCCCCGATCGGCGAGCTGCGCTATCGGGACGAGGACTTCACCGTCAACGGCGGCAAGATCGGTGCCGTGACGCAGATGCTGTACGACACGCTGACCGGCATCCAGTGGGGCACTCTGCCGGACCCCTATGGCTGGACGCTGCGCGTCTGAGCCGGGATGGCAGAAGCTGCGACACGATCCGACGAATAGCGGGAGGCAGAGGCGGTCCGGGCCGCTCCTTCCTCCCGTTTCCTATGTGATTTTCCGGAACACCACCTTGACATCCTCCGCAGCGGTGGTAGTATATATACCGGATATGTTCTGCTGCCGTGCATCCGAAGCGGCGGCGTTGCCCGGTCATCTTGGAGGACGACGTGGTTTTCAGCAGCTTAGAATTCCTGTGTTGGTTTTTGCCTTTTTTTCTGGCCATATATTTCATTTTACCGCCGCGCGCACGCAACGTCTGTTTGTTTGCGTTCAGCGTTGTTTTTTATGCCTACGGGACACTCGATCAGATCGGCTATCTGTTC
>JAJXDX010000036.1 GCA_021640185.1 Oscillospiraceae bacterium
GAATGCCCCGGCCCGCTTTTGCCGTTTTGTTTTTTGTTTATGCCCCGTAGGTGGAGCGCATGAGCGCCGGATCGTCCGTCGTGTGCGGTGCTTCGTTCGGGTCGTACGGCGGCGCCCAGCCATCGGTGGTGAACGGCGCCGTTGCGTCCGGATCGCACGAGGGATACGGCAGCCCTGTTTCGGGATCGATCGGCTCTCCGGTCATGTCCTCGCGATAGCGCTGCCACCAAAGAAGGATATCTTCGCGCTTTTTCTGCAGCAGGCGTCGCTCCCGCACCCGGTCGATGTTGAAGGCGCGCACGTCCTCCTGCGGCAAGGTGTCCTTCGTGTCCAGCCCGTATTCGCGCAGCCGATCGTACAGGGCATAGCCCGCTCTTTCGGATATATCCCGGTCGCGGCTCTGCTCCATCAGCTCGATCAGATACGGCGTGGCCCCGTCGGACAGCGAACCGATCGTTTCCACGTCCATCTCGGTCAGCGTGCCGTCCAGATAGCTGTGCACGTTGTAGCGCGCGATGACGGTATCCACGTCGGCATAGGCCGCGCCAAGGCCGATCAGCGCCATGGCGACGATGCCGACCTTCATGTACGCAAAGTGCGGCGCGAACAGCCGTACGGCGACGGCCAGCAGCAGCACGCCCATCATCAGCATGAACAAAAACGTGCACACGCGCGGCCGCGTCAGGCCGAACGAGCCGACGTACAGCGCCATCTTGGCCACGGAGGCCGCCACCAGCCCCAGCGAGAACAGCAGCACGAACAGGCACAGCAGCCGGGTGGACAGCGGCGTGCGCCCGGCCCTTCGGCCGGAGGCCGCCGTGATGCCCCACACCAGCAGCAGATCGATCGTGCACACCGCCGCCATCTCAAAAAAGCCGCGGCGGGCGTATTCCGCCACCGTGAACGCTTTTGGCAGGATCCCCGCGAACGCGCTGCTGAAATAGGCCAATTGCGACACGAGGAACAGTGCGTACACCGCGCACACGGCGGCAAGGAAGGTGTTGAGCATCGCCGCGGGGGCGCCGTCGCGCTCGGCAGCGCGCTGCACGGGCTGCCGCTGCTCCAGCCGCCGCCGCAGGCTGAACAGGCGCGAGAAGACGATGCCGAACAGCGCGATCCCCAGCAGCAGCGACACGATCCACTCCGTGATGTTGAACTGCGGCAGGCCGTTCAGCAGCCCCTCGAACGCGGCGTCCGCGCTGGAGAGCAGCCAGATCAGCACCGCCACCACCGGCAGCGCACACACCAGCCCCAGCAGCGCGATGCCGACCCCGCCGCGCCGCTGCCCGTCCGCCGGGTCTTTGCGGCGGCGCAGCACCGCGCCTACCGCCGTCCCCAGAGCGTTGAGCGGCCGCACGAACAGCATATGCAGCCCGTCGGCCAGCAGGCCGACCCCGCCGCCGTCATACCGCGCAGACGGCGTGGCCGATACCAGCCCCAGCATCGCCAAAGCGATCGAGGCGCAGAAGGCGTAGAAATTCGTCACGCTGTCAGCATGCCACAGCAGCACGGCGCTTGACGCGGCGCCGGCCAACGCACAAAACAGCGCGAACGGGCGCGGGCGGGCGCTGCGCCCCAGATAGACCGTACCGCACAGCAAGATCGACACGTAAGCGACCGGGTATCCCCCGCGAAAACCGCCGTACAGGCTGAGGTTCGCCGCCAATACGGACAGGATCAGCAGGAGCAGCGCTGCCACGCGGTCGCGCGGCTCGGCCTCCGGGCGGAGCTTCGGCACATAGTAGCCCGGCCCATAGCCGTTCGGGTAGCCGCCCGGATACCCGTTTTGGCCCCCGTCGGCGCGATCAGTCGGCGCATAGCCCCCGTTCTGCCCGCAGGCCGCTTGCGTGCTGCCGCCGTTCGGTATGCCTGCATCCGGCGCGCCGGCGCCGTTTCTTTCTTCTTCCGTCATCGTTATCCCTCCCGAGAAAACTTGCTTTGCCGGACAGGTCTTTTCGCCTGACGGACGCTTACGTTGAGCGCCCGTTTCGTCCGACGAAAGGAGTATAGCACGAACGTCATCGAATTTCAATAAAGGTTACACGATTGTCATCTTTTTCGGCAAAAAAACAGGCTTTAGTTCGTTTTTCGCGCAAGATCTATCGCTATTCGATGATCCGATCAGCACTTTTCGCGTTCTCCTGCCTTGTCGCGCGCGGTATTTCTCGCCTCGCGCTGATATTCGGACGGCGTGCAGCCCTTCAGGCTTTTGAACACGCGGGAAAAATACAGCGGGTCGTTGAACCCGACCGACCCGGCGACCTCCGCCACGGAAAAATCGGGGCGGCGCAGCAGGCTGCACGCCTCGTTGATGCGGTATTTTTGCAGATATGCGTGAGGCGAGAGCGAAAAATCCTGCAAAAAGGCGCGGTAGAGCTGACTGCGGCTGATGCCGACATAGCGGGCGATGTCGCTGACGCCGATGTCCCCGGCGTAGTTGTATTGGATGAAGCGCAGGGCGTTGGCCACGTACTCCTGATGCGGGTCGGTGCCGGCAGTGCGGGCGTTTTGGCGGATCAGCTGCGCAAGGAACAGGTACAGGCAGCCGACCATGGCGGCATCGTCGGCGGCGGTGTTGCCGCTGACCTCGCTGATCCGCAGCAACAGCCGCTGCACCTCGTCGCCGAGGCCGTGCAGCACGGGACGCTCCTGCGTGAAGCCCGCCATGCTGACCAAACGGCGCGCGTCCGTGCCGTTGAAGCCCACCCAGCAGTATTCCCACGGGTCGTCCGCATCGGCGCGGTAGCTGACCAGCTGACCGGGGAAGATCAAAAACAGGTCGCCGGCGCGCACGGGGTGGGACTGCCGGTCGTACACGTACTCGCCGCGGCCGGACGACACGGCGTGGATCAGATAGTGGTCGCGCAGCGCAGGACCCCAGCCCTTGCCGCCCGCGCAGTCCTCGTAGCCGGTGTTGTATACCGACAGACCGGCGTTCTCCTTGAGCGTATCCTTGAAGGAATAGCGTCCGTTTTTCATGTGGCAGCCCTCCGTTTCGTCCTCTCAGGCATATCATACCACAGGATGCAACAAAAGTCCATATAAATGCCGAATAAAAGGGTTGCATGATCGGCCAGAACTTTTATAATAAAGATAAAGGGTAAACGGTAAACACAGATCACGATCGGAAAGGACGATGGATGACATGGCGGCAAGCTCGGCGATCCTGCAAAAGATCGAAAACGGCGGATACGATGCTCGGCTGACCCGGCTGTACGGGGCGGAGCATCTTGACGCGCAGCGCGCGCGGTATCTGGCGGCGGCAAAAGGCTTTTTAGATACCTTCGGCGACGGCGAGGGGGAGCTGATGCTGTTCTCCGCGCCCGGCCGCACGGAGATCGGCGGCAACCATACCGACCACAACCACGGCCGCGTGATCGCGGGCAGCGTGGATCTGGACGTGATCGCGGTGGTGCGCCCGGCCGGGGGCACGGTGCGGGTCAAGAGCGAGGGGTATCCGATGGATACCGTGTTGCTCGATGCCCTTGCCCCGGTGGAGAGCGAGAAGAACCATTCCGCCTCGCTGATCCGCGGCACGGCGGCGCGCTTTGCACAGCTTGGGCACACGATCGGCGGCTTTGACGCGTACACGACCTCCAACGTCCTCAAGGGCAGCGGGCTGTCCTCGTCTGCGGCGTTCGAGGTGCTGATCGGCGTGATCATGAACCATCTGTACAACGGCGGCAGCATCGACCCGGTCGAGATCGCGCAGACCGCCCAGTATGCGGAAAACGCGTTTTTCGGCAAGCCGTGCGGCCTGATGGATCAGATGGCCTCGTCCGTCGGCAACGCGATCACGATCGATTTCAAGGACCCGGCCAAGCCGGTCATCCGCCGCATCGATTTCGACTTCGACAAAACGGGGCACGCGCTGTGCATCGTGGACGTCGGCGGCAACCACGCCGACCTGACGCACGAGTATGCCGCCATCCCCGGCGAGATGAAGGCCGTGGCCGCGTCGCTCGGCGTCGGCGTGCTGCGCGACACGGATATGCCCACGCTGATGGCGCATCTGCCCGCGCTGCGGCAGCAGCACGGCGACCGCGCGGTGCTGCGTGCGATCCACTTCCTGCGCGAGAACGAGCGCGTCGCCCGTCAGGTCGAGGCGCTCGAGCGCGGCGATTTCGAGGCCTTCAAGCGCATGGTGATCGAAAGCGGGCGCTCGTCCTTCGAATATCTGCAAAACGTGTATGCCGCCGGCAACGTGCGCGAGCAGGGCATGAGCATCGCCCTTGCGCTGGCGGAAGGGATGCTGTCCGGCTGCGGCGCGTGGCGCGTCCACGGCGGCGGCTTCGGCGGCACGACGGCGAACTTCGTCCCGGCCGAAAAGCTGACGGAGTTCTGCTCCACCATCGAGGGCGTGTTCGGCAAAGGCTCGTGCCATGTGCTGCGCATCCGCCCCTACGGCGGCGTGCGTGTGGATACACTGGTCTAAGGGAATAAGGAAAGGTGACGATCCAAAATGGCAGAATTACGTAAGAATTTCCTCACGAACGACTGGGTCATGATCGCGTCCCACCGGCAAAACCGCCCGCAGATGCCCAAGGACTACTGCCCGTTCTGCCCCGGCAGCGGCAAGGTGCCGGATAACTTCGACGTTTACGAGTACGATAACGATTTTCCCGCCCTGTCGCAGGATCCGCCGCAGCCGGACGATGTTGCGGACGACTTCTTCGCCACCGCGCCGTGCTACGGCAAGTGCGAGGTGATCCTGTACTCGCCGCAGCACACCGTCACCCTGCCGGAGCTGCCGACCGCGCACATCAAAAAGCTCGTCGATCTGTGGGCGCAGCGCTATGATGCCCTGCGCGCGGACGAAAAGATCAAATATGTCTTCATCTTCGAGAACCGCGGCGACGTCGTGGGCGTGACCATGCCCCACCCGCACGGCCAGATCTACGGCTATCCCTTCCTGCCCAAAAAGCTGGAGCTGGAGGTCGACAATGCGAAGCGGCATTATGCCGAGAGCGGCCACTGCCTGTTCTGCGACTGGATGGATCACGAGGTGACGGACGGCCGCCGCATCATCTTCCGCAACGAGCATTTCACCGTCCTGCTGCCGTTCTTCACCGAATATCCCTACGGTGTGTATATCCTCGCGAACGACCACAAGACGAACATCTCCGCCTTCACCGAGGAGGAGCGCCTGTGCCTGGCCGAAACGCTGCGCGAAACGACCGGGATGCTCGACAGCCTGTTCGGCTACAAGTTCCCCTACATGATGTGTATGTATAACGAGCCGGTCAACGGCGAGGATCTGTCGGCGCAGTTCCATTGGCACATCGCGTTCTATCCGCCGATGCGCAGCGCCACCAAGATCAAGTATAACGCCTCCAGCGAAACGGGCGCGTGGGCGCACTGCAACCCCACCTGCCCGGAGGTCACGGCCGAAGAACTGCGCGAGGCGCACCGCCGTTTCCTCGAAAAATAAACCGTATCGCAAAAATGCCGCCCGCAGGCAAAGGCCTGCGGGCGGCATCGTTTTTTGTTTACCGCGCGATCTCGTCCAAGAAATGTCGGGCGAACCACTCCTGCGTTTGCCGCAGATAATGGATGCCGTCGTCGGCGAATATGCCGCACAGCGGATCTGCCGCGTCCCACAGCGGGCAGTCCTCGGCGGTGACCAGCTCGGCGTCCGGCAGACGGCCGACCTGCCGGGCGAACTCGTCGTTGACCGCATCGGTCTGGAACGGCTGCGGCCAGTTCTCGCCGGGGACGGCGCACTGCGTGAACACCAGCTTGTAGAAATACACGCGGCACGGCAGGCCGATGGCGGCCAGCTGTGTGTCGAAGAAGCGGTCGAACCGCTCGTGCCGGTCGGGCGCGTCCCACGCGCCGGGGTCGCTGTCGCCCTCGCTGCCGATCCAGTGCCAGCCGATGGCGGCCGGGCGGGCGAAGCGCCGCTTGAGGTCGGCCGATACCAGCGACAGCGTGTGCATCGCCAGCCGGTACAGGCCGATGTCGCAGGCGTAGAAGGGGCCGGGGACCAGCACCTCCGGCTTGTCCTCGCGCCACATCCCGCGCACCAGCCCCTGCCCGCCGACGGAGATATGCACGATGTACAGGTCCGGCAGCGACGCGCCGGCGTCGATCGCCGCCTGCCACGCCGCGGCGATGTAGTGGGTGATCGATCCGGTGAAGTCTTGGATCTCACCCAGATTTTTGCCTTCGTCGGTGTAGCCGTGCCACGTGACGCTCGTCGTCGTGAAGCTTTGCGCATCCGAGCGGTCAAGCGCCCACACGTTTTTCAGCGGCCGGACGATGCGCTCGTCCTCCGGCAGGAATTGCTGATGCCCCGTGGCATTCGATTGGCCGCTGACGAACAGCAGCGCCGCATCGGCATCGGGATAGAATTTCAGCTCGTTCATTTTTATCCTCCTATCGGTCAAAAGCGGAACAACAGCTTTTGCATATCCTTATCGAACATATTCGTCCGGTCGGCGGTGGCGACGGTGGTGTGCACCGGCTGTGCCGGCGCCTGCTCGCCGCCGGCCAAGGCGACGGCGTACCGCACGCCGAGGTAGCCGATCGCATAGGGGTCCTGCACGATCAGGGCGTCCATCTCGCCCGTTTCCAGCATCGCGACGGAAACGACATTGGCATCGAACCCGACCGCGCGCACGCGCGCGGCGGCGTCCGCATCGCGGATCGCCGCGCCCACGCCAAGCGTCATCCACTCATTAAAGCCGATCAGGACGTTGATCTGCGGGTGTTCGCGCAACAGACGTGCTGCCGCCGCGGTGGCATCGGCCAAGGTGTTCTCGGCGTGCTCCGCCGCAACGATCGTCGCGTTCGGCACGCCGGCGAGATAGTCGCGCAGCTCCTGCTCCCGCTCGGCGCCGTTGGCGGTCTCTTTGGCGATGTTGACCAGCCCGATGCGGATCTCGGCTGGAGAGACGAAGCCGGCCACCGCCGCTTCGCCCGCGGCGCGCCCGGCGGCACGGTCGTCCGTGCCGATGAACAGCGCCACGGCATCCGAATCGACGGCGCTGTCGATCGATACGATCTTGACGCCGCGCGCCGCGGCCTCGTCGACGGCCGCGGCGTTGCGCTGCCGGTCGATCGCCGACAGCACGATCGCGTCCGCGCCGTCCTCCACCGCCTGCCGGATCAGTGCGTTCTGCGCGGCATAGTCCTCCTCGCTGTCCGGGCCGGTGAACGTGACGTCCGCGGCGTAGGCGGACGCCGCCGCCTCCACGCCGCTCTGCACGCCGTGCCAAAAGTCGGAGTTCGTCGCCTTGGTGATCACGGCCACGCGCACGCGGTCGCCCGTTTTGCCGCAGCCGGTCAGCAGGCACAGCAGCAGCACGGCGGCGGACAGCAGCCCGATCGTTTTAGTGCGCATCCTCTGCCTCCTCCTTCGTCAGCCGGGGGATCCGAACGGTCACGGTCGTGCCCTCGTCCGGCTCGCTGTCGATCGTCAGGCCGTACCGCTCGCCGAAATAGATCCGCAGCCGGTCGTTGACGTTCTTCATCCCGATGCCGCTGTTGTCGCTGCGGCGCTTTTGCAGCAGGCTCTCCGCCTGCTCGCGGCTCATGCCCACGCCGTTGTCGCTTACCGTCAGCAGGATGTCCCCGCTGCCGTCCGGCGCGTTTTTCACGCAGATCTCGATCACGCCCTCGTCCACCATCTGGTCGATGCCGTGGATGATCGCGTTCTCGATCAGCGGCTGCAGCGTGATCTTGTTGATCAGGCAGCCGGTCAGCCCCTCGTCCACCGTAAAGCGATAGGTGAACCGGTCGCGGTAGCGGTAGCTTTGGATCGTTAGGTAGCTGCGCGCGTGATCAAGCTCCTCACCGATCGTGATCAGCTCCCGCCCGCGGCTGATGCTGATGCGGAAAAGCCTCGCCAGCGCGCCCACCATCTTCACCGCGTCCGCGGTGTTGCCACGCTCGCACATCCACTGGATGGAATCGAGGGTGTTGTACAAAAAGTGCGGGTCGATCTGCGCTTGCAGGGCTTTCAGTTCCGTTTTGCGCAGCTCCGTCTGCTCCGCCTTCACCTGCTCCAGCAGGCGGCGGATCTGCTGCGCCATGTGCAGGAAGCTGTCCGATATCGCGGCGATCTCCGCCGCGCCGGTGCGGCAGCCGGTGCACACCGCCAGATCGGCGCTGTGCTCGAAGGCGCGCATCTGGCGCGTCAGCTCGTGCACCGGCGCGGTGACGATGCGGGCATACAGCCGCAGCACGATCGATGCGATCACCGCGCTGCACAGCAGCGTGATCGCGATGCACAGCACGATCTGGCTGCGCCGCTGCGCATACAGCTCGTCGAGCAGGCTGACGCAGACGACGCGCCAGTCGCCGTCCTCCGTATCGTCCGCGGCATAGATCGTGCCGCCGACCGTGTGGACGCCGACCCGCGGCGCGCCGGAGAACGGCGGCGCCTCCGTCAGCCCAAGGTCGATCAGGCGCTGCTGCGGGTGATACACCGCCGTGCCGCTGCGGTCGACCACATAGCAGTAGCCGTGCAGGCCGACGCCGACGTTGTTGATATACCGGGCGACGGACGAAAAGCGCAGATCCGCCGCCACATACACGGTCTTGCCGAACAATGTGCTCTCGCGCCGCGCGGCGATCGTGACCACCCACGGATAGCTGTTTTCGAACAGCGTCTGCACATGGGGCGCGGACACCGCGAACGTGTCGGCCGAGGCGAACAGCGCCCGGTCGAACGACAGGTCGCGCCGCATGGCGGTTTTTTGCTGCATCCCGTCCTCGCCCGCACAGGCAAGCAGCTGCCCGTCGGTGTCGTAGACCATCAGGGCATAGATGTCGGGGTCGCCGCGCACGACGGGGGACAGCACGTCGGCGAGCGCCTCGGCCGAGGCGGCGGTGTCGATCATCCCGGACACGCGGTCGACGCGCGCCTTGGCGCGGCGCAGGAAGTCGCCCGCCGCCAGCGCGCTTTGGTGCGCGGTCTGCTGTGCGCCGACGCGGGCATCGCGCAGCAGCGCGTCACTGTACAAAGAGGAGAACAGCGCCACGCACACCGCAGCGGCGCACGTCACGGCCGCCGCGATGGCGGCGACGGTGATCGCGGACAGCCGCACGGCGGGGAGCGGGCGGTCTTTCTTTCGCCGCATCACTTCGCCTCCCCGCGGTTGGCGGCGCGCACCGCATTGGGCGAGCTGCCGTAGAACTTTTTGAAGCAATAGCTGAAATAATGCTGGTCACTGTATCCGCAGCGCTCCGCCACCTCCAAGATCTTCATCGGCGTGCACACCAGCATATCGTAGGCGGCCTTCATGCGCCGCTCGGTCAGCAGGGTGATGAAGTTTTTGCCCTTGGTCTTTTTGATCAGTGTGCTCAGGTAGTTCGGGCTGACGGCCAATTGCGCGCTGACGCCGGTCAGCGACAGCTCGCCGTTGCCGTACTGCTCGTCGATGATCTGCACCACGCGGTCGCACAGCACTTCCGTTTCGCGCCGCTGGGTGCGTGCGATGACGTTTTTGGCCTCCAGACAAAGCGAGAGCAGCTCTTCGCGCATCCCCGCCTCGCTGCTGTAGGAGCTCAGGCGGGAAAACAGCGGGTTTTCGGAGAACAGGCGCAACAGCTCGCTTTTATCGGTCACCGAGGCCACCAGCCGATAGACCGAGGCCACCAATTGCACGATCAGCAGGTCGGCGTTCTCCGGCGTGTTGTTTTTGTACAGATCGGCGATATAGTCGCCGATCTCGTCCGCCGTGCCGGTCTTGAGCAGCTGCTCCAGCCGCTCCACCTTGTGCTCCACGCGGTCCAGCTGCAATTCGTCCCCGTGTCCGCGGTCGTCGAAAAAGCGCACGTCGCCGTTGCCGTCGGCGGTGTAGCGCCGGGCCGCGATCGCCTGAAAATAGGCATCCGCGCAGCCGGAGAGGACAGAGAACTCGCGGCTGACGCCGACGGTCAGCCGCTCGCCGCGCAGGCGGCGCGCGCTTTGCACGATCTCGCGCAGGGGCAGCTCCAGCGCGGCGGACAGCACGCCGCCCTCCACCTGCACCAGCGTCACCGCCCGGCCGAACACGGCAAGGCTCTCGCACGGCATATAGCGCCGCATGATGCTGGCGATGAAGGCGGCCTGTTCCGCGCTGGTGCGGGCGTCGTGCTCGCCGTGCGTGCGGCTGACCAGCACGCACAGGCGCAGCGACGACGCGTCGCCCGGCCGCACGATCGCCAGCTGCTGCGCGCGGCGCAGCAATTCGCCGTCGTCCGGCTGCCGCTCGCCGGAGCCCAAGATCAGCGGCAGCAAAAATTCCGTCACCGACAGCCGGCGCAGCTCGCCCCGCACGGCCGTGTCCGTCATCGGCGGCTCGGCCGGTGCGGCCGTGCCGCCGATGACGGACACGGCCGTGCGGGGCGAGCTGCGCCGGCTG
>JAJXDX010000410.1 GCA_021640185.1 Oscillospiraceae bacterium
CCCTACGAGAATATGCGCGCCATGTGCCGCACGGCCTTCGATCACGGCATCACGCACTTTGATCTGGCCAACAACTACGGGCCTCAGCCCGGCGCGGCGGAGCGCCATTTCGGCCGCATCCTGAAGGACGACCTCGGCGTTTACCGTGACGAGCTGATCGTCTCCACCAAGGCAGGCTACGAGATGTGGGACGGCCCCTACGGCAACTGGGGCAGCCGCAAATATCTGCTGGCCAGCCTCGATCAAAGCCTTGCCCGCATGGGGCTGGACTATGTGGACATCTTCTACCACCACCGCATGGATCCCGACACGCCGCTGGAGGAAACGATGGGCGCGCTGGCGCAGGCGGTGCGCAGCGGCAAGGCGCTGTATGCCGGCCTGTCGAACTACGACGGCGAAACGATGCGCCGCGCCGCGCAGATTCTAGACGACCTGCACTGCCCCTTCGTCATCGATCAAAACCGCTATTCGATCCTCGACCGCACCGTGGAGCACAACGGCCTGCTGGAGGCCGGGTGCGAGGACGGCCGCGGGCTGATCGTGTTCAGCCCGCTGGCGCAGGGGCTGCTGACCGACCGGTATCTGCACGGCGTACCGGCCGACAGCCGCATCCGCACCGACGGCCGCTTTTTGCAGGAAAGCGCGCTGACCCCGGCGCGTCTGGCACAGCTGACGGCGCTGGGTGACATCGCCGCCGCGCGCGGGCAGACGCTGGCGCAGATGGCGCTGGCGTGGCTGCTCGCCCGCCCGGGCGTCACCGGCGTGCTGATCGGCGCGTCCCGCCCCGCCCAGATCATCGACGATCTGGGGGCGATCGAGAACCTGACCTTCTCGCCGGAGGAACTGGCCGCGATCGACCGTCTGTCGGCCGAGGTCTAACGGCAAAAACCAACAGCAAAGCCCGCCGTCCGCTTTCGCGGACGGCGGGCTTTCTTTCGGTGTCCCGTTATTTTTTGAAGCTGTCCTTCAGCGACACGGCACGGTCGAACACCGGATGCTCCGGCGTGCTGTCCTTGTTGTCCACGCAGAAGTAGCCCAGCCGCATGAACTGGAACGCCGCGGGCGCTTTGGCACCGGACAGGCTCGCCTCCAGCTTGCACCCGTGCAGCACCTCCAGCGAATCCGGCGCAAGGCAGTCGAGGAAATCCTTGTCCCCGGCATCGGGATCGGGATCGGCGAACAGGTTGCCGTACAGCCGCACCTCGGCATCGATCGCCGTGGCGGCATCCACCCAGTGGATCGTGCTCTTGACCTTGCGGCCGTCGGCGGTGTTGCCGCCGCGGCTGTCGGGGTCGTACTCGGCCAGCACCTCGGTCACGTTGCCGTCCGCGTCCTTCACGCAGCCGGTACAGCGCACGACGTAGGCGGATTTCAGGCGCACCTCGTTGCCCGGGAAAAGGCGGAAATAGCCCTTGACCGGTTCTTCCATGAAGTCGTCGGCCTCGATCCACAGCTCGCGGGAGAACGTGACCGGGCGCGTGCCCTTTTCCGGCTTGGCCGGGTCGTTCTCTATCGCGAACGTTTCGCTCTCGCCTGCCGGATAGTTCGTGATCGTCAGGCGCACGGGGCGCAGCACCGCCATGGCGCGGGGCGCGTTCTCGTTCAGGTCGGCGCGCAGGCAGGATTCCAGCAGCGCCATCTCCACGGTGTTCGGCACCTTGGCGACACCGATCTTTTCGCAAAAGGTGCGGATCGAGGCCGCCGTGTAGCCGCGGCGGCGCAG
>JAJXDX010000411.1 GCA_021640185.1 Oscillospiraceae bacterium
CTTTGCCGCGGCGGCGGCCGCGCTTGGCGCGGATACGCCCGGCCTGTGGCAGGCGAACGTGCGCGGCGTGGACATCAACCACAATTTTAACGCAGGCTGGGCGCGAATGCAAGAGGCGGCCCAAAAAAACGGCTGGGACCGCCCCGGCGCGCGCCGCTATCCCGGCCCGCAGCCGGAGAGCGAGCCGGAGACCCGCGCCCTGACCGATCTGTGCCGCCGTTATGCCTTCCGGCACGTCGTGGCGCTGCACAGCCAAGGGGAGGAGATCTACTGGCAGTACGGCGCGCACACCCCGCCGCAAAGCGAGATCATGGCGCGCGTGCTGGGCGCGGCGAGCGGCTATGCCGTCGCCGCACCGGAGGGCTTTGCCGCCTTTGGCGGCTTCAAGGATTGGTTCATCCGCTGCTTCGGCCGCCCCGGCTTCACGATCGAGCTGGGGCGCGGCGTGAACCCGCTGCCGGTCGAGGGCTTTGAGGAGATGTACGCGAAAGCGCAGGAGATGCTGCTGCTCTCGCTTTTATTGTAGGATCAGTCGCCGATGCGGGCAAAGCGCGGCTCGGTCACGCCGTCATGCTCCACCGCCTCGCTCCACATGGCGGCGGGGCGCACCCACAGGCCGCCCTCGCCGTACAGTGCGCGGTAGACGGCCATCGGCTCCAGCGTTTCGGAATGGCGCGCCGTGCCGATCAGCTCATATTCGTTGCCCTTATAGTGGCGATAGCGGCCGGGCATATCCCCGGCGGGCTGCGGCCGTGACGCGGCCCGCGCCGCAGCTACGGTGTTTTTCAGCAGCATGGCGATCGTCATCGGCCCGACGCCGCCCGGCACGGGCGTGATCCGGCCGGCGATATCGCTGACGGCGGCAAAGTCCACGTCGCCGCACAGGCGGCCGTTCTCGTCCCGGTCCATGCCCACGTCGATCACCGTCGCGCCGGGCTTCACCATGTCCGCCGTGACGAACCTCGCGCGTCCCACCGCGGCGATCAGGATATCCGCCTGCCGGCAGATCTCCGCCAGCCCCTGCGTGCGGGAGTGGCACACCGTCACGGTCGCATCCTCGTGCAGCAGCAGCATCGCCATCGGCTTGCCGACGATGTCGCTGCGGCCGATCACCACCGCGCGGCTGCCGCCGATCTGCACGCCGCTGCGGTGCAGCAGCTCCATCACCCCGGCCGGGGTGCAGGGGAGGAAGCGCGGCCGCCCCAGCGAGATCAGGCCGACGTTTTCCGCATGGAAGGCGTCGACGTCCTTTTTGGGGTCGATCGCCGCGATCACCGCATGGGGATCGAGGTGCGGCGGCAGCGGCAGCTGGCACAGGATGCCGTGGATGTCCTGCCGCGCGTTGAGCTGCCGGACGGTGTCCAGCAGCCGCTCCTGCGTCGTGTCGGCGGGCAGGTCGATCTGCACGCTGCGGATCCCCACCTCGGTGCAGGCGCGCTGTTTGTTGCGCACATAGGTCTGCGAGGCCGGATCCTCCCCGACCAAGATCACCGCCAGCCCCGGTACCTGCCCGGCGGCGGCGAGCGCCGCCGCCTCGCCGGCGAGCGTCCGGCGCACGTCGGCCGCGATCTGCTTGCCGTCAATGATCTGCGCCATCGTCGTCCTCCGCCGTGGCGGCCGTGTCCGGCTGCTCCGGCTCGTCGGCCGCGTCCGGTCCGTCCGCCGCGTCGGCGGCATCCGGTTCGTCGGCGACGGCCGACGTTTCGCTCTCATCCG
>JAJXDX010000037.1:0-4035 GCA_021640185.1 Oscillospiraceae bacterium
GCGGCAGGCTGTGCTCGCCGACGAAGGTGCCGCTGCCGCGGCGCTGATAGACCAGCCCCTTCTCCTCCAGCTCCTTGAGCGCAGCGCGCACCGTCACCCGGCTGACGTTGAGCGTCCTGCACAGGTCGTTCTCCGGCGGCAGCCGGTCGTTGTGCACCAAATGGCGCTCTTGGATGTAATTGAGGATATACTGCTGTGTTTGCTCGGTCTTGTTCGCGGGCGGACGATCCGTCGCTCCTGCTTCCCCTTCCTCACACGCAGCGTTCTGCGCACATTATATCATGCGAAAGGCAAAAAGTCACGCGTTTTCTTGCTCCCGGCGGCAAAGGCGGACGGTGAGCAGCTGCTTCGGGCGCAGCGTCAGCGCGCCGTCGTCCAGCGGCTCGTCCTCTTTTTCGGACAGCGTCGTGCGCCATAGCAGCGCGTCGGTATCGAGCGCCGCGGAACGCGCGGCCGTATCGAGGTCGAGCAAGCGCAGGATCAGTCCGCCGCGCCGGTCGGCGCGCTTGAGCGCCGTCACCACCACGCCGGGGTCGAGATGCAAACGCAGCAGCGGCCGATCGGACGTCAGCCGCAGCGCCGGGAACGGATCCGGCATATAGAACAGCTCCGTGATCGTGGTGTCCTGCACGGCAGGGCGCCCGCCGGTGAACTTTTTAGGATCGGCGGAGAAGAAGAACGGCGGCATCGGCGTGCGGAACAGCGCCGCCTCCTGCGGGACGCTGTCCGTGAGCGCGCCGCTGTACGGATACAGCCCGACGCGTCCTTCCATCGTGCGCAGGCACTGGTTGCCGGGGCAGAGCCACCCCTCGTCCCCCACGCCGCGCAGCGACGCGCCGTCGCGCGTGATGACCCCGGTGGACCGCACGAGCGTGAAGGCCAGCGCATCGCCGATCTGCTCGTACTCATGCTGCCCCTCGGTCAACACGGCGGCGCTGTACGCCGCGCCCTCCAGCACGGCGAAGGACGTGACCGGCAGCACCTTGCTCCCGGTGTACGGATGGTGATCCTTTTCGCCGTGCGTCACGACGTCGAACGGGATATCCGCCGTCGTGACCTCGGCGTGCACGCCGGTGCGGAAAAGCAGCCGCAGACGGTGATCCTGCGCCCGGTTATCGAACCGATAGGACAGCGTGACGTGACGGTCCGTTTCCGGCAGGCGCAGGGTCAGCTCCACGGGGATCTCGACCGTCTGCGTGCTGCGGCAGCGCGCAGCAAAATCGAACGCCGCCGGGACGGTCAATGTGCGGCGCACGGCGATCTTGTCCCCGCACGCGGTGACCTCGGCCGGGAAGTCGCGGCCGTAGAGCACGCCGCTGTCGCCGTACCGAAAGATGTAGCTGTCGCCGATGTCGGCCGTTTCTTCCAGATCGAGCGCATCGCGCAGGACGGCGCCGCTTGCCTTATGCAGGATATCTACGCGGCCGTCCGGCGCGACGGTGACGCGTAGGTGCGCGTTCTCCAGCACCGCGTCGGTCTGCACGGGGGCGGGCACGGTCGGGCTGACCGGCGGCAGCGTTTCGGCGCGGCGCAGGCGGTAGGCACGGAAGCTGTACGGGGGCAGATCCTCGGCGACGAATTCGACCGTGTAGCGGTCGGACGGGATGAAGCCGGGCAGGTTGATCGGCGAGAACACGTTGTGTGCCGCCTTTTCGTGCCCCAGCACGCGAAACGGCACGTCCCGTCCGGCGGGATCCGTCAGCGTGAAGCCCGCGAAGGCCTCCGCCTCCGGGATATCCACGACGGCGCGCACCGTTTCGGTGCGCGGATACGGCGTCGTGTTCGCGAGCAGCAGGCCGTAGTCCTCCGCCGTCGCATCCGGCAGCACGATATGCGCGGCCGCCAGCGCCATACCGCGGCGCGCCATGTCGTCGGTCAGCTCGAACAGGCGGGAGAAGCGATCCTCCATCTGGTCGTGCACCGGGTCGCAGCTGCTGCCGCAGATCGAATCGTGCGGGTGGTTCTTCATCAGTTCCTTCCACAGATAGCGGAAGTGGTCGGCCGGGTAGGCCTCGTCGCCCGCCGCGAGGGCCAGCATCGTATACAGCGGCTCCAGCTGACGCTCCAGCCGGTCCTGCAGCCGGTCGTTGCCCTGCTTGAGGTACACGCGGTCGGACAGCGTGCCCTTAAGGATCATCCCGTCGTCGCCGCCGCGCAGCTCCCCGTGCCACACCGGCAGCGCCGTGCCGTGCTCGTGCAGATCGGCCTTGACGTGCCGCACATAATCGTCCATGCGCATCTGCCGGATATCGATGCCGCGGCCGCGCAGCGACTGCAGGATCGGCAGCAGATCTTCCTGCGCCTCGAGGTGATCGACGCCGTTCATCAGCAGCAGATACGGCGTGGCGGTCGTGCCGACGAAGCTTTGCTCGATCTGCTCGGTCAGGCGCTGCGCCTTATCGATGTCCGCCGAAAAGCGCTGCGCGTTATTGTACCAATGCGTCATGTGGATCGCCAGCACGCGGCTGCCGTCCGCACCTTCCCAGACGAACTCGCACGGCAGCATCTCGCTGCGGCGCGTGCCGTCCGGCTGCTCCACCAGACGGGAGCCGCCGCGCCCGAAGAAGAAATCGTCGATCCCGAAGCCGTGCAGGATCTGCGGCAGCTGCGAGATCGTACCGAACTGATCCGGCGCATAGCCGCTGTATCCGCCGCCGCCGAAGCTCTCCGCCAGCCGCGTGCCCTCCAGTAGGTTGCGCACCGTCGCCTCGCCGCTGGTGAGATAAAAGTCGTTTTGCAGGTACCACGGGCCGACGCTCAGCCGCCCGTCGGCGATCATGCGCGCCGATCGCTCGCTCCGGTCGCACCGGATCGCCAGATAATCCTCCAGCACGACGGTCTGCGCGTCCAGATGGAAGATGTAGGTCGGTTCGCGCTCCAGCAGCGCCAAGCAGCGGTCGATCAGGTCGACCAGACGCAGGCGCATCTGCTCCAAGGGCATATACCATTCCCTGTCCCAGTGGGTGTGCGAGATGACGCACAGCACGTGCTGCTTCGTTTGCTTTTCCATGTGTTTCCTCCGTTTCGTATCGATCGGTATCGGCCGCCGTATCCGGCTTGCCTAATCATCAATTTACGATACCGGCGGCCGTTTTTCAATAGTGAAAATGTGACCGCGGACATTCAATTCGTGATCTGCCCATTTTCGGCCGAGGCGGGCAGGTCAACGGCTGACAAAAAACAAGCAAAAGGCAGCGAAAAACGCAGCGATGCCCGCTCTCCGCGAACGCGGAGGGCGGGCAGCTTTGCGTCGTCTTCGAGGGGCACATACGAAAGCGAAGGGAAAACTGTGCGACATGGCAAAGGGCGATCCATGACGCGTGGAGGGACGTTCCGCTGTTTTGGCGCAACGCGCGTCCGGCAGGCTAACGTTTTGCACCGCCTGCGATCGAGCGAAAGATCCTAACGCCTTGCTCACGCCAAGGCGCGTCCACCGGGCTACCGCCTTGTGCCGCACACGATCGAGCGAAAGATCCTAACGCCTTGCATTTGCTAAGGCGCGTCCGGTGATCTGACGCCTTGTACTGCACCCGATCGAACAAAAAAGCCGGGGCTGCGCGAATGCGCAGCCCCGGCTTTTTGCTTTGGGAGAAAGGGGAGCGGAAATTACTTCAGCTCGACCTTCGCACCGGCGGCCTCGAGCTTCTCCTTGGCAGCCTCGGCATCTTCCTTGGAAACGCCTTCCTTGACGTTCTTCGGGGCGCCGTCGACCAGCTCCTTGGCTTCCTTCAGGCCCAGACCGGTCAGCTCGCGGACAGCCTTGATGACCTGGATCTTGTTCGCACCGGCCTCCGCCAGCACGACGTCGAACTCGGTCTTCTCCTCGGCAGCCGGAGCGGCAGCGCCGGCAGCGGCAACGGCCACGGGAGCAGCGGCGGAAACGCCGAACTCCTCTTCGATCGCCTTGACCAGATCGGACAGCTCCAGAACGGTCAGCGCCTTGATCTCTTCGATCATCGCAGTGATTTTCTCAGACATGATTCATTTCCTCCAAACATTTTGATCTTGATCGGCCGCCATGCGGCCGCACAGTGG
>JAJXDX010000037.1:4045-5341 GCA_021640185.1 Oscillospiraceae bacterium
GCGGGCGCGTCGGCAGGTGCCGCTTCGGCGGCGGGGGCAGCCTCGACGGGAGCAGCTTCCTCGGCGGGGGCAGCTTCCTCGGCGGCGGGCTCTTTCTCGGCGATGGCGTTGAGCGCCACTGCCAGACCGCGGATCGGTCCGTTGAGCACGCTGAGCAGCATGGAGAGCAGGCCTTCCTTGGAGGGCAGCTTGGACAGCTCGATCACCTTATCGGCGCCGATCGCTTCGCCGTCCATGAAACCGGCCTTCACGTTGAAATGCTCGTTGCTCTCGGCATACTTGCAAAGGATCTTGGCGGCCGCAACGTAATCGCTGCTGAGCGCCAGGGCGGTGGTGCCGCTCATCACCTCATCAAGACCGCTCATGTTCGCCGCATCGACGGCGCGCTTGAGCAGCGTGTTCTTGACGACGGCGTACTCGACACCGGCCTCGCGGAGCTGACGGCGCAGGGCGGTATCATCCGCCACCGTGATGCCGCTGTAGTCGACGATCACGCCGGCGACGGCACCGTTGATCTTTGAGGTCAGGTCAGCCACATAGGCCTGCTTCTGCTGAAGAACTTTTTCGCTTGCCATGGTTCGTTTCACCTCCGGATACTCGCTGTCATCCCCAAAAAGAACGCCTCTCCCGCTTGCACGAGAGAGGCAGATAACGCATCATCCGCCGGCATGGCGCCGGTGAAACGCTGTGTTAACTCTCCTCGGCAGGCGCTTGCGCATTATATGCGGACGGTGTCCGCACACCCGCTGTCTGTGGAAGAACAGCAACAAATTCATATACTATACGGCTTTTGCCGCGGCATATGCCACGACTTATGCCGCAATAGCCTTGTGATCAGCCGCCCAGCTTGGCGGGGTTGATCCTGACGCCGGGGCCCATCGTGGACGCGACGGTGCAGGAACGGATATACTGGCCCTTGGCCGCGGCCGGCTTCGCGCGGACGATCGCACCGAGGAGCGCATCGAAGTTCTCCTGCAGCTTCTCGACGCCGAACGACACCTTGCCGATCGGGCAGTGGATGATGTTGGTCTTGTCCAGACGGTACTCGATCTTACCGGCCTTCGCCTCGGTCACGGCCTTGGCAACATCCGGCGTGACGGTGCCCGCCTTGGGGTTCGGCATCAGGCCGCGCGGGCCGAGCACTTTACCCAAGCGGCCGACCAGACCCATCATATCCGGGCTGGCGATGACGACGTCGAAGTCCATCCAGCCGCCCTGGATCTTGGCCACGAGATCCTCGGCGCCGACGAAGTCCGCACCGGCATCCTGCGCAGCCTGCACCTTGTCGCCCTTCGT
>JAJXDX010000037.1:5351-10271 GCA_021640185.1 Oscillospiraceae bacterium
GTCTTACCGGTGCCGTTCGGCAGCACGACGGCGCCGCGCACCTGCTGATCGGCGTGACGGCTGTCGACGCCCAGACGGACGTGCACTTCGACCGTTTCGTCGAACTTCGCCTTGCCGGTCTTGACCGCCAAGTCGATCGCGTCGGTCACATCGTATTGAGCGCTGCGGTCGATGAGCTTCGCGCTCTCGACATATTTCTTACCATGTTTCATCGGTTATTCCTCCATTGTGGTGAAATCGGAACGTGAGGGTCCCTCCCACGTCTTGTCGGGCAGTCGAGATCAGTCGACCACCGTGATGCCCATGCTGCGCGCCGTGCCCGCGATCATGCTCATCGCGCTCTCGACGCTGGCAGCGTTGAGGTCGGGCATCTTCTTCTCCGCGATCTCGCGGATCTGCGCCCGCGTGATCTGCGCGACTTTCGTCTTGTTCGGCGTACCGGAAGCCGTTTCGATGCCGCAGGCCTTCTTCAGCAGAACGGCGGCGGGCGGCGTCTTGGTGATGAAGCTGAAGGAACGGTCGGCATACACGGTGATGACGACCGGGATGATCATCCCGACCTGATCCTTCGTGCGCTCGTTGAATTCCTTCGTGAAAGACATGATGTTCACGCCGTGCTGACCCAAGGCAGGACCAACAGGGGGGGCAGGAGTCGCTTTGCCTGCCGGGATCTGCAGCTTGATATAACCGGTGATTTTCTGAGCCATTTTCTATCGCACCTCCAAAGATCGTGGTGATACGGAACTGCCGCCCCATGCGGACGCGGTGTCCCTCCCACAGCCGGAAAAGTGTCCGGCACACGGGTAAGGAGCAGCGTGCTGCTCCGAACTTTCTTCCTTGCCGCCCATGCGGCGGACGCGCCGGAGCGCGTCAGTCCTCGAGGCTCTCGACCTGATCGAGCTCGAGGTCGACCGACGTTTCGCGGCCGAACATCGAGATCGTGACGCGCACGCTGCCGTGCTCGCGGTCGATCTGCTCGACCACGCCGGAGAAGTTCTCGAGCGGGCCATCCGTGATGTGCACCATATCGCCCACCGCGTAGTTGACCACGATCTCCTTCTTCTCGACGCCGAGAGCATTGATCTCCTGCTCCGTCAGCGGAACGGGCTTGCCGTTGGGGCCGACGAAACCGGTGCAGCCGCGCACGTTGCGCACGACGAACCAGCTGTCATCCGTCAGCACCATCTTCACCAGCACGTAGCCGGGGAAGATCTTGCGCTCGACCTCGCGGCGCTTATCGTCCTTGATCTCGACCACCGTTTCGGTGGGGATACGCACCTCTTGGATCCAGTCTTGCAGGTGGCGGTTCTCGACGATCTTCTCCAGGTTCGTGGCGACCTTGTTCTCGTAGCCCGAGAACGTGTGCACCACATACCATTTCGCCTGTTCGTCCATTTCCTGCCCTCCGCTTCTTACAGACCCAACAACAGTGCCACCAGCTGACCGAGCAGCGTATCGACGACGATGATGACCACGGCCGTGACGGCGCACATCGCCAGCGTCACGCCGGTGTTGCGCACCACCGTGGAGAACGACGGCCACTGGATCTTGCCGAACTCGGCCTTCGTGTCACGCACGAATTTCGTGACCTTGACCGGGATGACCGGCGTCGCCTCGCCGCTCTTCTTGCTCTTGCCGCGGCCGACGAGATACAGCACCAGACCGAGCACGGCCGCGACCGCGCCGATCATGAACAGCACCTTGCCGGTGGACAGATACTTCGGGTCGAAGAACGTCTGCACGTAGCCCGCGAAGCCGTAGTCGGCGATCTTGGCAAAGAGGTCGAGGTTGCCGAGGAAAAGGACAAGACAGGTCAGTACGCCTGCCGCCAAAAAGATAAATCCCGTAAGGATCATGCTGTTCTCCTCCCTTTCACCGTCCCCGATCGCTCACTTCGTTTCGCGATGGACCGTGTGTTTCCGGCAGAAACGGCAATACTTGTTCATTTCCAGTCTGTCCGGATCGTTCTTCTTGTTCTTCATGGTGTTGTAGTTGCGTTGCTTGCACTCGGTGCAGGCGAGGGTGATCTTGACTCTCATAACGGTACCTCCTTGGCTGTGAAGCCGATCGTTCTTGGTCCTCCCTCATGCCGGGATCCGGCAAGGGGCCGTGCCCAAAAACAGGCACAAAAATAAAGCCCCCTTCGAGGTATCTCTTAATATACCACAACGCATGGCTGTTCGTCAAGCGTTTTTTGAAAAAATTATCGCGGCGGACGAAAAAGCGGGACCGCGGTGTCCGTTTCGGACGGCGCGGCCCCGCTCGGGATACAAGGTCAAGCCTTCTTTTTGGCAGCGGCGGCCTTCGCCTCGCGGCGCTCCGTCCACAGCGTCCAGATCGGCGCGCTGAGGAACAGCGACGAGTAGCAGCCCGCCACGGTGCCGAACAGCATGGGCAGCGCGAAGCTGATGATGCTGTCGACGTTCATGACCAGCGCGACGACGAGCACGGTCAGGATCGCCGCACCGGTGGTGACGCTGGTGATGACCGTGCGGCGCTTGCAGGCGTTGAGCGCATCGTTGACGATGTCGCGCAGCGGTGCCGTGCTGCGGCGGCGGTTCGTCCGGACACGGTCGAAGATGACGATCGTATCGTTGAGCGAATAGCCGAGAATCGTGAGCATGACGGCCACGAAGTTCTCGTTAAGATCGATGCGGAATACGACGAAGGTGAAGTACACGATCAGCAGGTCGTGCGCAAGGGCGATCAGCGCCGTGACGCCGGCGGAGAAGCCGCCGATCTTGCGGAAGCGGAAGCTGACGTACACGAGCAGCAGCACGGCGGCCAGCACGAGGGCCAGCAGGCAGCGCAGCAAAAACCGCGTGCCCATCGAGGCACTGAGCGTGTTGGAGCTGAACGAGGTCAGCTTCGCCTCGGCGAAGTCTTTCTCGAGCGCCTCGGCGAAAGCATCCTGCTGCTCCATCGTCACCGCGCCGGGCAGCGTGACCGACACGATGTCCGTATCGTTGACGTTATCGAACGCGACGGTCGCATCGTTGCCGAGCGTCTTTTTGGCGGTGTCGCCCAGCTTATCGAGATCCGGCTTCTGCTCGTAGCTGTAGCGGATCAGCGTGCCGCCCTTGAACGCGACATCGAGCTTCGTGCCGAAAATGACGTTGAACACCGCGCCGAACACGAGCACGCCCGCCGCGATCAGGGCGAACAGCTTCAGGTGGCCGACGAAATCGAAATTCTTTTTCATTTGCGCTCACCTCCATACAGCCAAGGGTCGCGGAAGGCCTTGAAACGCGAGAGCGAGCGCAGCATCAGGCGGTTGGCCCAGATGCCCATGACGAAGTTCATGATGACGCCGATCAGCAGCGTGTAGCCGAACGAATACACCGTGCCGGTGGTGGAGGCGGGCAGCCAGCTGAACAGCATACCGAACAGGCTGCCGGAGGAGCCGAACACGCCCATGAGGACGGCCGACACGATCAGCACCGTGATGTTGCCGTCGAAGATCGCCCAGAACGAGTTCTTCGAGCCGGAACGGATCGCGCTGTCGAGGGTCTTGCCGGCGCGCAGTTCTTCACGCACGGCCTCGGAGGTAATGACGTTGCAGTCGACGCCCATGCCGATCGACAGGATCAGACCGGCGATGCCGGGCAGCGTCATGGTGAAGCTGTTGAACACCGCGAAATACCCGGAGATCATCGCCACCGTGCCGGCCATCTGGCCGAGCAGAGAAAGCGACGCGAGCGCGCCGGGCAGACGGTAGATCACGATCATGATGATCATCACGATCGCCAGAGCGATCACGCCCGCGATCGCCATGGCGTGCAGGGCGTTGCTGCCCATCGTCGGCGAGATGGAGCCGAGGCTCTTCGTTTCGATCTCGAACGGCAGCGCACCGGAGGTGATCAGGTCGGCGAGCGACTTGGCGTCCTCATAGCTCTGGAAAGAGCCGGAGATGCTGGCATTGCCATCGGTGATGACGCTGTTGACCTTCGGATCGGAGATCTTGGTATCGTCCAGCCAGATGGAGATCGTACCGCCGGAGGCCTTCTGTTTCTCGGTCGCCTTGGCGAACGCCTCGCGCCCGCTGTCCTTCAGCTTGAGCTGCACGACGTATTCGCCGGTGGACGCGCTCTCGCTGGTGCGGACATAGCCCGCCGTGGCCTCGGCCACATCGTCGCCGGTGAGCACCAGCTCGCCGGTCTTTTCGGAGCCGATGCGGAACTCCAGCATCGCGGTCTGCCCGATCTCGGCGACCGCCTCCTGCGGGGTCTTTTCCGTGCTGTTCCACGGGAAGCGGACGATCACCTGATCGTTCGCCGCGTCGGTATATGCCTCGTAATCGGTGATGTTTTTGCTGACCAAGCGCTGCTCGATGATGGTCTTGACGGCATCGAGCTGCTCCGTCGTGGTATTTACCCCGTCGTCCTTCGGACCGAACGTGACGTCCACGCCGCCCTGGATATCGATACCCCAGCGGATCTCGCTGATGCTGCGGATAACGGTATCGGTACGGTCGCCATAGCGCGTGTACACGCCGAACACGGCGGTGTACGACAGCACCAGGATCAGGATCGCCACGATGAAGAATACCGGTTTAGGTGTACGCTTCATGGCTTTTGACCTCCTGTTTGCTTCTGCGGCGCAAACGCCGCTATTGCTTTATTATACGATCCTTCTTTCAAAAAGTCAATCAAAACTATCATAGCACGGAAAAATGCCCTTCTGCGCCGAAAAAGGCGCAGAAGGGCATCGGTGCGGTCAGGTCGCTCCGCGGCCGGAGAACACGGCGGGAACGGTCAAAAACAGGATCTTGAGGTCAGTCCACAGGCCGCGCTCGCGGATATACTTGAGATCCAGCTCCATCCACTCGTCGAAGCCGATCTCGTTTCGGCCGCTGATCTGCCAGTAGCAGGTCAGGCCGCCCTTGACGAGCAGGCGCTGGCGCTGCCGATCGTTGTACTG
>JAJXDX010000038.1 GCA_021640185.1 Oscillospiraceae bacterium
TCGATGCACCGCTCGTCCACGGCGGGGAAATCGCACAGATGCACGCTGATCGGCGCGGACGGGTCGTTGGTGCAGACGAGGTTGCGGTAGATCTCCTCGGTCATGAACGGGATCATCGGCGCGGCGATCTTGGCGGTCGTGACCAGCGCCGTGTACAGCGTCATGTAGGCGTTGACCTTGTCCTGCGGCATCCCCTTGCCCCAGAAGCGCTCGCGGCTGCGGCGGACGTACCAGTTGCTCAGTTCGTCGACGAACTGCTCCAGCGCGCGCGCCGTTTCCGGGATGCGGTAAGCGGCCAGATCGTCGTCCACCTCCCGCACGGTGCTGTTGAGGCGGGACAGCAGCCAGCGGTCCATCACGCCCAGCTGATCGTAGTCGAGCGTGGTTTTCGTTGCGTCGAAGCCGTCGATGTTCGCATACAGCACGAAAAACGCGTAGGTGTTCCACAGCGTGCCGAGGAACTTGCGCTGGCACTCCTGCACGGCCTTGCCGTGGAAACGGTTGGGCAGCCACGGGGCGGAGTTGGAATAGAAATACCAGCGGATCGCGTCCGCGCCGTAGGTGCGCAGCGCCTCCATCGGGTCGACGGCGTTGCCCTTCGATTTGGACATCTTCTGTCCGTTCTCATCCTGCACGTGGCCCAGCACGATGACGTTGCGGAACGGTGCCTTGTTGAACAGCAGCGTCGAGATCGCCATCAGCGAATAGAACCAGCCGCGCGTCTGGTCGACGGCCTCGGAGATGAAGTCGGCCGGGAAGCGCTTGTGGAACAGTTCCTGATTTTCGAAGGGATAGTGATACTGTGCGAAGGGCATGGAGCCGGAATCGAACCAGCAGTCGATGACCTCCGGCACGCGGTGCATCTTGCCGCCGCACTTCTCGCAGCGAATCGTGACCGCGTCGATATAGGGGCGATGCAGCTCGATCTCGTCCGGGCAGTCGTCAGAGAGCGACTTGAGTTCCTCGATGCTGCCGACGGAGTGCATATGGCCGCAGGAGCATTCCCAGATGTTCAGCGGCGTGCCCCAATAGCGGTTGCGGCTGACGCCCCAGTCCTGCACGTTTTTCAGCCAATCGCCGAAGCGGCCTTTGCCGATGCTCTCCGGGATCCAGTTGACGGTGTCGTTGTTGCGCACCAGATCGTCGCGCACGGCGGTCATCTTGATGAACCAGCTTTCGCGTGCATAGTACAGCAGCGGCGTGTCGCAGCGCCAGCAGAAGGGATAGTCATGCTCGAACTTCGGCGCGTCGAACAGCTGACCGCGCTTGTCCAGATCCTCCAGCACCAGCGGATCGGCCTTTTTGACGAACAGGCCGGCGAACGGCGTTTCCGGTGCCATGTCGCCCTTGCTGTCCACCAGCTGGACGAAGGGCAGATCGTACCGGCGGCCGACCTGCGCATCGTCCTCACCGAAGGCGGGGGCGATGTGCACGATGCCTGTGCCGTCGCTCATCGTAACGTAGTCCGCGCAGGTGACATAGAAGCCCTTTTTGCCCTGCTTGTCCGCGATGACCTTCGCGCAGTCATACAGCGGCTCGTATTCACGGCCCTCCAGTTCGGTGCCCGCATACGTTTCCAGCACCTCGTAGGCCGGCGCGCCGTCCTTGGCCAGACGGCCGAGCACGCGGTCGAGCAGCGCCTCGGCCAGATAATACACCCGGCCGTCCGCCGCCTTGACCTTGCAATAGGTATCCTTGGGGTTGACGCACAGCGCGACGTTGGACGGCAGCGTCCACGGCGTGGTCGTCCACGCGAGGAACCATGCGTCCTCCCCCACGGCCTTGAAGCGTACGACGGCACTGCGCTCCTTGACGCTCTTGTAGCCCTGTGCCACCTCGTGGCTGGACAGCGGCGTCCCGCAGCGCGGGCAGTACGGCACGATCTTGAAGCCCTTGTACAGCAGCCCCTTGTCCCAGATCTGCTTGAGCGCCCACCATTCCGATTCGATATAATCGTTGTGATATGTCACATAGGGGTCGTCCATGTCCGCCCAGAAGCCGACGATGCCGGAGAACTCCTCCCACATCCCCTTGTATTTCCAAACGCTCTCCTTGCACTTCTGGATAAAGTCGGCCAGACCGTACTGCTCGATCTGCTCCTTGCCGTCCAGCCCCAGCTGCTTCTCGACCTCCAGCTCTACCGGCAGGCCATGGGTATCCCAACCCGCTTTGCGGGGCACCATCTGCCCCTTCATCGCGTGATAGCGCGGGATCATGTCCTTGATGACACGGGTCAGCACATGGCCGATGTGCGGCTTGCCGTTGGCCGTGGGCGGCCCGTCATAAAACGTGTACGTTTCGCCCTGCTCGCGCTGCGCCATGCTGCGGCGGAAAACGTCGTTGTCCGTCCAAAATTGCAGCACCTCCGCCTCGCGCTTCGTGGGATCCATCGTGGTCGGTACTTTTTTGTACATCGCAAAAGCCTCCTTGACGAATAAAAAAGCCCCGTCCCGAAAACAGGACGAAGCCGTTTTGCCTCGCTATACCACCTATTTTTCGCATACCGTCATATGCTCTCCCGCTAACGGAGGAGGACCGGCACGAGCCTAATGAGGGCAGCTGCCCCGTTCAGCCGGCAACTCGGGAGCGATCTTCACGCAGGGCACCGCATCGCCGGGCTCACACCGTCCCCGGCTCGCTGTGGAGGGCCTGCCTTGCGCTACTTTCTCCGTCACAGTCATTCACTGATCATACTATACCGCACTGCGCCGCCGTTGTCAAGCCCCTTTTTTTCAGTGGCGCTGTTCGAAGTTCGAGTACACCTCGCAGAACCGCGCCTGGAACGATGCCGGCTCGCCGCCCGCGTACAGGTGCGACAGGTCGCCGAAGCCGCTCATCCGCAGTGAGGCGATGCCCTGCTCCCGTTCCTCGGTCGACAGCGTGGTGACGGAGGACGGCAGCGCGACCGTGCCGTGCCACAGCGCCACCGGCGAGATGTGCAGCAGATGCGACAGCAGCACGCATTCCACGCCGAAATGGCAAAACAGCGCCACGGTATCGGTGTTCTCGCGCTGCACGCGATAGACGGTCCCGTCGTGGAGATAGCCGTGCCGGGCAAGCAGCCCGTCCAGCCCGGCACAGACGGCACGGTACTTTTCCGCGACGGTGCCGGAGGAATAATACGGCGTTTCGATCCACTTGTCGGGATCGTAATATGCCGGGTCGGCCGCGACGAAGGACGGCAGCTTGTCCCAAGCCAAAGAAGGCTGCCCCGTTTTTGGGTCGACGGCATAGCCGTCGAACTCCCGCAGCCAATCGCAGGTGACGGCGGTTTGCCCCGTCGCCGCCAGCGTCGGGCGCGCCGTGGCCTGCGCACGCCCGAGCGGCGACTGGTAGAACGCCGTGATATCCTCCTTGACCAAGCGGTCGCGCAGCAGCAGAGCCTCACGCTGCCCCTTTTCGGTCAGGTCGTCGTGTTCATAATCGGGGTCGCCGTGGCGAACGATCAGCAGACGCATGATATCTCCTCCAAACGGCAGCGTCAGCGCGTGCCGGTCGAGCCGAAGCCGCCCTCGCCGCGATCGGTATCGGTCAGGCTGTCCGCTTCGGTGAACTGTGCCGTCAGGTACGGCAGGATGGCCAATTGGGCGATGCGCTCGCCCGGCTCGACGGTCTGGGCCGTCTGCGCATGGTTATACAGTGCCACCATGATCTCGCCGCGATAATCGGCGTCGATCACGCCGACCTTGTTGGCCGGGGCAAGACCGCGCTTGCAGGCAAGCCCGCTGCGCGCGAACACCAAGCCGACGTAGCCCTCCGGGATCTCCACGGCCAATCCGGTGTGGATAAAGACCGTTTCCCCCGGCGCGACGGTCACGGGCGCATCGCCGACGGCGTACAGATCCGCGCCCGCCGCTGCGGCGCTGCCGTACCGCGGCGCCACGGCGCGCGGATCGAGCTTTTGGAAACGAACGGTCATTGGTAGTCCCCCCAAGTTTTTTCCACGATGTGTCCCGCCGCCAGCGTGGCGGGCACGTCCACGATCCGCTGGTTGCTCGACCCGCGAAAACGCAGACGGATGTCCTTCTTTTCTTCGACGAAGCGGCCGTCCACCACCACGTCCAGCAGCCGCACGAGCGCGTCGGTCACCTCGGTGTGTGCGCGCCCGGCAGGCGAGAGCAATTCGCTGTCCAGCAGATAGCCGGTATAGCACCAGATCGTTTTGTCCGGGAAACGCGCCTTCACCCGCTGCAAAAACGGCAGCAGCGCCCGCTGATGCTCCGGCTCCATCGGCTCGCCGCCCAGCAGCGACAGCCCCGCCACGTACCCGCGATCGAGCGCGGACAGGATCTGCTCCTCGACGGCGGGCGTGAACGGCTCGCCGTAGGCGAAGTCCCACGCCTCCTCGTTGAAGCAGCCGCGGCAGTGGTGCGTGCAGCCGCTGACGAACAGCGACACCCGCACGCCGATGCCGTTGGCGATATCGTTTACCTTGATCGTTGCGTAGTTCAAGCAAACACGCCCTTCCGGTCGATGCTCAGATGCCCTTCTCCATCAGGCGGCGGCCCATCAGCACGCCCATGACGGAGGCCATCATCAGCCCGCGCGTCCAGCCGGAGCTGTCGCCCAAGCAGTGCAGGCCGCTGATGTTCGTGTCCAGATCCTTATCCATCTTCACCTTGTTGGAATAGAACTTCAGCTCCGGGCTGTACAGCAGCGTTTCGTCGCTGGCGAAGCCCGGCACGACGATATCCAGCATTTTGATGAACTCGATGATGTTCGTCATCGCACGGTACGGCATGGCGGCGGTGATGTCGCCCGCCACGGCATCGCGCAGCGTCGGACGCACGTTGCTGAGAGCAAGCTCGCCGGCCCACGTGCGCTTGCCGTCCAATATATCGCCGTAGCGCTGTACGAGGATATGTCCCGCACCCAGCATATTCGTCAGCTCGCCCACCTTCTGTGCATAGGCGATCGGCTGGTTGAACGGCTCGGTGAAGTTATGCGACACCAAGATCGCGAGGTTCGTGTTGCTGCTCTTGCGGTCTTTATAGCTGTGTCCGTTGACCACGGCCAAGTCGTTATCGTAGTTCTCCTGCGCCACGAAACCGCCGGGGTTCTGGCAGAAGGTGCGCACCTTGTTCTTCCACGGCTTCGGGTGGCCGATCAGCTTCGACTCGTACAGCGCGCGGTTGACGACCTCCATGACCTCGTTGCGGCACTCGACGCGCACGCCGATGTCCACCGTGCCGGGTGCGTGGGCGATGTTGTGCTCCGCGCACAGCTTTTCCAGCCAATCCGCGCCGCGGCGGCCGGTCGCGATCACGATCTCGCGTCCCTCCACCGTCCACATATGGGTCTTGTCGCGCAGGGCGACGCCGGTGCACACCGTACCGTCGATCAGCAGGTTCTCGCATTCCGTTTCGAACAGGATCTCGATGCCGTTGTCCAGCAGGTGGTTCTGGATCGCCAAATACAGCTCCTGCGCCTTTTCGGTGCCCAGATGGCGGATCGGGCAGTCGACCAGCTTCAAGCTGGCCTCGATCGCCTTTTTGCGGATATTTTTGATCTCCTCGCTGTCGGTGATGCCCTCGACTTCCTTCGCCGCGCCGAACTCCAGATAGATCTGGTCGGTATAGTCGATCAGGCTCTGCGCCAGATCCTCGCCGATCAGCTCCGGCAGATCGCCGCCCACCTCGTAGGACAGGCTGAGTTTGCCGTCCGAGAACGCGCCCGCGCCGGAGAGCCCGGTCGTGATCGCGCAGTTCGGCTTGCAGCCGACGCAGTGGCCGACCTCCGCCTTCGGGCAGTGGCGCTTTTCGACCGCCTTGCCTTTTTCGACCAGCAGGATGCGGTGATCGCCGTCGATCCGATAGCCGCGGCGCAGCAGCTCCAGCGCGGTGAAGATGCCTGCGGGGCCCGCCCCTACGATGATAACGTCATACTTACGATTGCTCATGAAAAAAACGCCCTCCCGAACATATAAAAACTCGACTGGATACCATCATACCATGTTCCGCCGCGATCGTCAAATGCTTTTGCGCGGCAAAAGCACAAAAACGGGGATCTGGGGCTTGCACATCGGCATAAAATATGTTATCATGAAAAAGTATGCGATCGGATGGGAGGATCCCAAATGGAAAAGGCAAAATATGACGACCGCCCGATCGGCGTGTTCGATTCCGGGCTTGGCGGCCTGAGCGTGGTGCGGCACCTGCTCTCGCTGCTCCCGCACGAGGACATCGTCTATTTCGGCGATACGGGGCGCGTGCCCTACGGCTCGCGCAGCACGCAGATCATCCGCCGCTATGCGCGCGAGGACTGCGCGTTTTTGCTCGGGCGCGATGTCAAGTGCATCGTGGCGGCCTGCGGTACGGTCAGCTCCGTGGCGGGCGACCTGCTCGCCGCCCTGCCCGTGCCCGCCACCGGCATCGTCGGGCCGACGGCAGCGGCGGCGGTCGCCGCGACGCGCAGCGGGCGGATCGGCGTGCTGGGCACGCTGACGACGGTGAACTCCGGCTCGTTCTCACAGGAGATGCGCAAGCTGCGCCCGGACGTGCAGGTCACGTCCACCGCCTGCCCGATATTCGTCCCGCTGGTCGAAAACGGCTGGATCGACCCGGACGACGAGGTGACCGCACTGACCGCCGAACGCTATCTTAAAGACCTGCGCGCCGCACAGGTCGACACCGCGATCTTGGGCTGTACGCACTTCCCGCTGCTGGCGCCGATCATCGGGCGCGAGCTTGGCGCGGACGTGACGCTGATCGATCCGGGCAGAGAAACGGCGGGATACGTCCGGCGGATGCTTGCGGCGGACGGACTGCTCTCGGCACGCGAAACGCCGGGCAGCTGCCGCTTTTTCGTCACCGACCGGCCGCAGGATTTCTCCCGCGTGGCCGAGATCTTTCTTGGCCGCGCCGTGCATGAGGAGGTCGAAACGATCGCGCCGGAGCAGCTGCCCGGTGCGGCGCTTTGACCGGAAAGGCAGACAGCTATGCAGGCATTGATCAAGATCACCGGCACCCAGACCATCGACGATCAAAACGACACCGTCGAGCTGACGACGAGCGGCACGTATCTGCCGACGGAGGTTGGCTGGCAGCTGCGCTATGACGAGAGCGCCGCCACCGGCATGGAGGGCACGACCACGACCGTCCACGTCAAAGGCGACCGTATCGTGATGGAGCGCAGCGGCGAAAACGCGAGCATCCTGGTGATCGAAAAACATCGCCGCCACCACAGCCATTATATCACGCCTTACGGCACACTGGATCTTGGCACGTACGCCACCGCGGTCGAGCGGATGCTCGACGAGGACGGCGGCACGCTGGAGCTTCGTTACACCTTGGACTTCAACGGCAGCGTCAGATCGACGCACGCCGTCCACATCACGGTACGGCAGCAGCCGTGACCAAAAAACACAGGAGGATAAAACCATGCTGAGTATCGTAGACCGGACGGAGCGCGCTCTGCGCGACATGATCGAAGCAGCGGCGGCCGCCGCCACGGCGGCAGGCGAGCTGCCGGAGGGCACGCTGCCCGCCTATACCGTCGAGGTGCCCGGCGACCGCAAAAACGGCGACCTTGCCGCCAACGTCGCCATGGTGTCGGCGCGGGCGTTCCGCGCCGCGCCGCGCAAGATCGCCGAGGCGATCGCCGCCCATCTGAACACCGAGGACACGCTGTTCGACCGTGCGGAGGTCGCCGGCCCCGGCTTCCTCAACTTCTTCCTTTCCCCCGCTTACTACGCGGCGGTCGTCGCCGAGGTGCGCGAGCGCGGCGAGAGCTACGGCCGCTCCGATTTCGGGGCGGGACACAAGGCGATGGTGGAGTTCGTTTCCGCCAACCCGACCGGCCCGATGCACATGGGCAATGCCCGCGGCGGCGCGCTGGGCGACTGTCTGGCCGCCGTGCTGGACGCGGCCGGCTATGACGTGTGGCGCGAGTTCTATATCAACGATGCCGGCAACCAGATCGAAAAATTCGGCCTGTCGCTGGAGGTGCGCTATCTGCAGATCTTCAAGGGCGAGGACGCCGTCCCGCTGCCGGAGGATTCCTACCACGGCGACGACATCAAGGCGCACGCCGCCGCCTTCGCCAAGCTGTACGGCGACCGCTACGTCGATGCCGACGAGGGCGAGCGCCGCAAAGCGCTGATCGACTATGCCCTGCCGCTGAACATCGAAAAGATGAAAGCGGACATGAAAAAATACCGCATCGAGTACGACCGCTGGTTCACCGAATCGACCCTCCACGAGGACGGTGAGCTGCGCGAGGTGATCGATCTGCTGACCGAAAAGGGCCTGACCTACGAAAAGGACGGTGCGCTGTGGTACCGCGCCGCCGAATACGGAGAAAAATATCAGCCGAAAAAACACCTTGACCGCGACGGCAACGAGGAAGGCATCAAGGACGAGGTGCTGGTGCGTGCCAACGGCAACCCGACGTATTTCGCCGCCGATATCGCCTACCACCGCAACAAGTTCCTGCGTGGGTTCGACACGCTGATCGATATCTGGGGCGCCGATCACCACGGCCACGTGGCGCGCATGAAGGGTGCGATGGATGCGATCGGTCTGGACGGCGAGCGGCTGGAGGTCGTGCTCATGCAGCTGGTGCGTCTGGTGCGCGACGGCGAAGTCGTGCGGATGTCCAAGCGCTCCGGCAAGGCGATCGGCCTGAGCGACCTGCTCGACGAGGTGCCGGTCGACGCGGCGCGTTTCTTCTTCAACCAGCGCGAGGCGAATACCCAGATGGAGTTCGACCTCGGTCTGGCGATCGAGCAGTCCTCCTCCAACCCGGTCTATTACGTCCAGTACGCGCATGCGCGGATCTGGTCGATCTTCCGCAAGATGGCGGCCGAGGGCATCTCCGCCGACGGCGCGACCGACGCACAGCTCTGCCTGCTGACCGCCCCCGAGGAGCGGGAGCTGATCCGCCACCTCTCCTCGCTGGAGCGCACGGTCGTCGAATGCGCCAAGCTGCGCGACCCGTCCGGCCTGACGCGCTATGCGCTGGAGCTGGCCACCCTGTTCCATAAGTTCTACAATGCCTGCCGCGTGTCCGGCGAAGATCATGACCTCACCGTTGCCCGCCTTGCCCTGTGCGATGCCGTGCGCATCGCCCTGCGCAACGTGCTGACGATGATGAAGATCGACGCACCGGAAAGCATGTAAAGTGTTGTTGCTTTACGTCACAGTATGCTTCTTTAATCAACGTAAAGCCATACGGCTTTACAGATAAAAACGAGCAAAGCAGAGCGGCCGCATCCCCTTTCAGGGTGCGGCCGCTCTTGTTTTTTGCTCATTTTTACGGGTCGTCACGGCGCAGCCGTGATCTTGCCGTCGGTCAGGGTCACGCCCCAGCTTTCGGCCGCCGCGTCGGTCGGCGCGGCTTGGATCGCCTCGCCGAACACCTCGACGACCTGCCGCGCGACGTCGCCGGAGGCGGTCGCCGTCTGCTGCAGCATGATCGGTGCGCACAGGATGTCGGTCTGCTCGCCCGGTGCTACCGGCGTGGCGTAATAATAGGTGTTATCGCTGCCGGCGACCCAGCCGCCGTTCAGCACGATCTGCGGCATCGTGCCGGGCAGACCGACCGGCTCGCCGCTGACGTTCACCCAATAGGTCACCAGACGCACACGCAGATAAGCATCCACCGTGCCAGTGTTCTTCACCCGGATATCCGATTTTTTGTCCGCCTCGTGTTCGCCGTCCGTGTACGTCGTACCGCCGACGTTTTCCGACACCTGACAGGTCACCGTCGCCGGGACCAGCCGGTCGGTCCGTTCGGCCCGCTTGATCATGTAAGCAAGGGTGACGCCGACGGCGGCGGCCGCTGCGATCGCACAAGCGAGCGCCAGCACGAGCTTACCGCGCTTTTTCTGCTTTTCACCGCTCATCGCCGCTCACCCTTTCTTTCTGTTGCGCAGCAGTGCGCTGTTGCCGTTCAGCCACGTCTTGGCGGCGGCATCGCCCCCGAAGGTCACGGACGTACCGTCCGCGGTGACCGTGACGGTCTGCGCCTTGTCGGCATACCGCCACGACCACGCACCGATCTGCTCCACGGTATATGCGCGGCAGGGCAGATCGGACACGGTGACGCTGCCGTCGCCGACGATCGTTACGTCCAGCGAGAAATCGGGATCGTTCACCGCACGGATGCGATAGACGAACACCTGCCGTCCGTTGCCCTCGTCATTCTCGCCGTTTTTCCGT
>JAJXDX010000039.1:0-4895 GCA_021640185.1 Oscillospiraceae bacterium
CAAGCCCGGCGCGCCGGGCGAGGAGCTGACGCTGCGGCTGGAGCTCAAGCTGCTGGCGGACGTGGGGCTGGTCGGGTTCCCGAACGTGGGCAAATCGACGCTGATCTCCGTCGTCAGCGAGGCGAAGCCGGAGATCGCGAACTATCACTTCACCACGATCACGCCGGTGCTGGGCGTGGTGCGTCCCGCGCCGGGCGTGTCGTTCGTCATGGCGGACATCCCCGGCGTGATCGAGGGCGCCAGCGAGGGCGTCGGGCTGGGGCACGAATTCTTGCGTCACGTGGAGCGCTGCCGCCTGCTGATCCACGTGGTGGACATTTCCGGCAGCGAGGGGCGCGACCCGATCGCCGACTTCGACACGATCAATGAGGAGCTGAAGAAATTCGATCCCGATCTGGCCTCCCGCCCGATGATCGTGGCGGGCAACAAGTGCGACCTCGCGACCGACGAGCAGCAGGCCGCCTTCGCGGCCGAGATGGAAAGGCGCGGCTGCGAATATTTCCCGATCATGGCACCGATCGCCATGGGGACGGACGCGCTGATCAAGCGCTGCGCCGGGCTGCTGTCCACGCTGCCGCCGATGCGCCGCTTTGCGGCAGAGGCCCCCGTGCTGCCGCAGCCGGAGCAGCTGGACCGGCACGCCGTGCAGATCACGCGGCGGGACGATGCGGTGTTCGACGTCACCGCGCCGTGGCTGTACCAGATCCTGCGCGGCATCGACCTTGAGGACGAGGAGAGCCTGCAATACCTCGAGCGCGTGCTGCGCCGCACCGGCGTGATCGACGCGCTGGAGGCCGCGGGCGTGCAGGAGGGCGACACCGTCAGCCTGTACGATATCGAGTTCGACTTCGTCAACTAAACCTGCGAAGGAGGGACACCGATGGAGCACCTGTACCCGCACGATACGGACGTGCACGTCCTCAGTCCGCTGGCGCTCGCCTTCGTCGGCGACGGCGTTTACAGCCTGTTCGTGCGCGAGCGGCTGCTGGCCAAGGCCAACCGCCCGGTCGGCGATCTGCACCGTTTGGCGGTGGAAGCCGTGCGCGCGGAGGCGCAGAGCGCTGCCGTGGAGCGGCTGCTCCCGGTGCTGACCGAGGAGGAGCTGGCGGTGTTCAAGCGCGGGCGCAACGCGCACACCGCGCGCACCGGCGCGGAATACCACCGTGCGACGGGGCTGGAGAGCCTGTTCGGCTACCTGTATCTGGACGGGCGCACCGACCGCCTGCGCGAGCTGTTCGCCCTGTGCATGGAGGAGGTGCCGCAGCATGACGGCTGACCGCCGCACCGCCCGGCGCGAGCGGCTGACCGACCTTGCGCTGATCGCGCTGGGCAGCCTGCTGTTTGCGCTGAGCGTCGTGATCTTCTCCGCCCCCAACGACATCGCGCCCGGCGGCGTGACGGGATTGGCGACGATGCTCAACTATCTGTTCCGTTTGCCGATCGGCGTGATGAGCGTGGCGATCAACATCCCGCTGCTGCTGGTCGGGTGGAAACGCCTCGGCCACCGCTTTTTGCTGCGCACGCTGCTGGGGCTGCTGCTGTCCTCCGCAATGACGGATCTGCTGGCGCTGTTCATGCCCGCCTTCCGCGGCGAGCCGATGCTCGTCTGCCTGTTCGGCGGCGCGTTAGCCGGACTGGGGCTGGGGCTGATCCTGTCGCGCGGCGCGACCACCGCGGGCAGCGAGATCGTGGGGCGGCTGCTGGAGCAGCGCTTCCCCCACGTGCCGATCGGGCGATTGATCCTGCTGGTCGACGCGGCGGTCGTGCTGCTGTCTGCGGCGGTCTACCGCCAGCTGGAAAGCCCGCTGTATGCGACGGTGTTCATCTTCGTCAGCTCGCTGGTGACCGACCGCGTCGTGTACGGCGGCCGCGCCGGACGCATGGCGATGATCCTGACCTCCCGGCAGCCGGAGCTGACCGAGCAGATCATGCAAAAACTCGACCGCGGCGTCACGCTGCTGGAGGCGACCGGCGGCTACACCGGCCGCGCGCAAAAGATGCTGCTGTGCGTCGTCAGCCGCGAGGAGGCCGCGCCGCTCAAGCGGCTGGTGTTCGAGCTTGATCCCGGTGCATTTTTCATGATGCTGTCCACCGACGAGGTGTACGGGTTCGGCTGGCAAGATCCGCAAAAATGAATACGGTGCGTATTTTGCGTTAAGTGTGATACGTAATACATCAGCACGATGTCAACAGCGGGTAATGATCGATCAGATCATTACCCGCTGTTTTTTGATAACGCCTGCTCCGCCGGGCAACCTAAAAGAAAAAGGCGGCGGAAAGGGAGCGGTCATGTGCCGAAAAACGAAACGTCCGCGACAGGCGGCGCACGGCGGCGGGCGGCGGATCTTGGGTGTTTGCTGCTGGGCAGCGCGTGTCTTGGCGCGTCCGTATCGCTGTTCTCCGCGCCGAACGACATCGCGCCCGGCGGCGTGACGGGGCTGGCGACGGTGCTGCACCGCGTCGTCGGGCTGCCGATCGGGGTGCTGTGCATCCTGCTCAACCTGCCGCTGCTGGCGGCGGCATGGCGGGTGCTGGGACGACGGTTTTTGCGGCGCAGCATCGCGGGGCTGCTGCTGTCGTCCGTGGCGACGGATCTGCTGGGGCGCGTCGCACGCCCGGTGACGAACGACCTGATGCTGGCGGCGCTGTGCGCCGGAGTGCTGACCGGCGCGGGGCTGGGGCTGATCCTGTCGCGCGGCGCGACGACCGGCGGCAGCGAGATCGCGGCGCGCCTGCTGGAGCGGCGGTTCCCGCACGTCCCGATCGGGCGGTTGATCCTGCTGGTCGACGCGGCAGTGATCGCGCTATCGGCAGCGGTGTTCCGCCGCGCAGACGCGGCGCTGTACGCCGTGCTGCTGGTCACGATCTCCTCTTGGGTCACCGACCGCATCGTATCCGGCGGCCGGCGCGGGATGACGGCGCTGATCTTCTGCCGTGCGCCGGACGCGCTGGTCGACGGCATCCTGCAGCAGCTGCACCGGGGCGTGACGGTGCTGACAGCGGCCGGCGGCTATTCGCGCCGGCCGGCGCCTGCGCTGCTGTGCGTCGTCAGCCGCACCGAGGTGCACGCGCTGCGCGACCTCGTCTTTACGCACGATCCGCAGGCATTTTTCGTCCTCCTCCCCACCGCCGAGATCCTTGGCCACGGATTTACGTCGTACTAAGTGGTGATCTTTCCTTGGCTTTGCGGCTCGACCGGTGGGAAGAGCCACCTCGGATCTTTACGTCGTACTAAGTGGTGATCTTTCCTTGGCTGTGTGGCTCGACCGGGAGAGATGATCGACAGCCGGTCTTTGCGTCGTACCGAGTGGTGATCTTTCCTTATCTTTGCGGCTCGACCGGGTGGATCCACCCGATCGTGGCGATCCCGTGCGTTGCGGCCGCGGCCGAATGACCCTCCCCTCCCCGTGCTCATCTTTGAAGGCGGCATGACGCTGCTCGCGCGGCTCCTCTCCCCCGTGATGACGGCGGACGCGCTCAGCTACCTGTCGCCGATCGGCTCCGTGCCGATCTTCTGCATCGATGTCGACCTGATGTGGGACAAAAGATCGCCGTGGCCGATCTGCTCCCGGCCGTGCTGCCGGCCGTCGCGGCGGCCTATCTGCCGTGGCCGTTCTGACCGAAAAAAAGCAAAAACACCTCTTGACAAGCGAAAACGAAAGGTGTATAATGCGTCAACATAAAGGCAAGGGCGTCTTTACCGGGATATTCCCCCGATAAAGACGCCCTGCCTTTTTTATTTTACCGAAGGAGGGCCGGCAGATCGACGAGGGCGGAAAACGAGGACTGACAGGATAAGGAGAGGATCGAAAATGGACGCAACAGGCATCACGTCATTGGTCACGAAAGAAGTATTCGGCGTATGGTTCCTGATCGGGGCCGCATTGGTGTTCTTCATGCAGGCCGGGTTCGCCATGGTGGAAACGGGCTTCACCCGCGCGAAGAACGCGGGCAACATCATCATGAAGAACCTGATGGATTTTTGTATCGGGACGGTCGCTTTCGTCCTGCTGGGCTACGGGCTGATGATGTCGAAGAATTATGTGTTCGGCGTGATCGGCGTGCCGGATCTGTCGATCTTCAGCGATTTCGGCGGGTTCATCCGGGAAAACGCCTCCTCGTTCGTGTTCAACCTCGTGTTCTGCGCCACCGCGGCCACGATCGTTTCCGGCGCGATGGCGGAGCGGACGAGGTTTTTGACCTATTGCATCTATTCCGGCGTGATCTCGCTGATCGTATATCCGATCGAGGCCGGTTGGATATGGAACGCCCAAGGCTGGCTGGCCCAATGGGGGTTCCACGATTTTGCCGGGTCGGCGGCGATCCACTCCGTCGGCGGGCTGTCCGCGCTGATCGGCGCGGCGATGGTCGGGCCGCGGCTGGGCAAATACGGGAAGGACGGCAGCGGGAAGATCACGAAGGTCAACGCGATCCCCGGCCACTCCGTCACGCTGGGCGCGCTGGGCTGCTTTGTCCTGTGGTTCGGCTGGTACGGCTTCAACGGTGCGGCGGCGTGGGACGCCACCTCGCTGGGTTCCATCTTTTTGACCACCACGATCGCGCCGGCCGTCGCGACCTGCACGACGATGATCTTTACTTGGATCAAAAACGGGAAACCGGACGTTTCGATGTGCCTCAACGCCTCGCTGGCCGGGCTGGTGGGGATCACCGCCGGGTGTGACGCGCTGGATGCGCTGGGCGCGACCGTCGTCGGCGTGGTATCCGGCATCCTGATCGTCGTCGCCGTGGAGTTTTTGGACATCCGCCTGCACATCGACGACCCGGTCGGCGCCATCGGCGTACACCTCGGCAACGGCGTTTGGGGGACGCTGGCCGTCGGCCTGCTGGCCGCACCCGATGCGCCCGCGGGACTGCGCGGCCTGCTGTATACCGGC
>JAJXDX010000039.1:4905-10159 GCA_021640185.1 Oscillospiraceae bacterium
CGATGCGGCGCTGCTCGGCAAGCAGACCGTCGGCATTTTGTCGATCTTGGCGTGGACCGGTGTGACGATCACGGTCACCTTCCTGATCCTGAAAAAGACCGTCGGCCTGCGCGTCAGCCGTGAGGAAGAGATCCGCGGACTGGACAGCACCGAGCACGGCCTGCCCAGCGCCTATGCCGATTTCGTCCCTGCCGTCGAAAAGCTCGACTACGGCGATGCCGCGGCTGCGGCCGTTGCCGCAGTCGTCGTCGCGGACGATGCTCCCGCCGGGGAAGCGATCCCGGCGGTGAAGGCCGCCGCGCCCGCCGATGGCACGGCGAAATTCACCAAGATCGAGATCGTTTGCAAAGAGGCGAGGCTGGAGCCGCTGAAGGCTGCGATGATGCAGATCGGCATCACCGGCATGACCGTGTCGCACGTGCTGGGCTGCGGCGCACAGAAGGGCAAGCCGGAATACTACCGCGGCGTGCCGGTGGACGCCGATCTGCTGCCGAAGGTGCAGATCGACATCGTCGTCAGCAAGGTCCCGGTGCGGCAGGTGATCGAGACCGCCAAGCAGGTGCTGTACACCGGGCATATCGGCGACGGCAAGATCTTTGTTTACGATGTGGAGAACGTCGTGAAGGTGCGCACCGGTGAGGAGGGGTACGACGCTCTGCAGGACGTGGAGTGATCCGGGCAAAACGATAAGGTGAAGAACAACGCACGGCGTCCGGCTGTTGCCGGACGCCGTGCGTTTCCTTCTTGAAAATATACAGCCGGTCGTCTTTCTGCCAGATCATCCCGGCCGTACACATTTTTTGGTCGATCCTTTCCAAAAAGCACATCCAGTGTCCTGTTTATGGGATACAGAACATGCTATACTGTCAGTCGTAAGCCGATGGAGCCCCGGCCGTGAGAAACAGGGAGAGGAAGGATGAGCTGGATGAAAAACGCGATCTGTACCGCCGCAGAAAACGCAGCGACACCGCAGGAGTACCTGCACGATCTGCTGGCTGCCACAGCGGCGGACGGCACACTGGACCTTGTGTGGATCGAGCCGCACACCGACGGTGCAAGCGAGGATCTGCCCGTACGCGTCCGACTGTGCTGGGACAGTGCCCGATGTGAGGAACTGATCTTTGAGCTGGATGCGCTGCTCGATGCCCTGTGGGCGATGCGCGGCGTGATCGACCGGCTGGACGGCGACGCGCAGACGGCGCAGGCACTGCTGGGTGATGCGCGCCTGTACGCCGTTTGGGAGGTGTACCTGAGGCACATGGACGAGCGTCCGGCCGACGACGTATGGGGCAGACGACTGGATGTTGCGATCCGGCGCGTATCCCGCCTAATGCAGCTCGACGCGCCGAAGATCGTGCTGACCAATGAAGAAAAGCAGCTGGCCGCCGCCCTGCTGATCTGCCGCTGTGCGCTGTCCGTCTCCCCTATCGCCTGATCGGATCCGGTCGGATCCGCACGCAGCGAACACCGCCGTCCGAACGGACGGCGGTGTTTTTGTTCCTTTTTGTCGACAACACTTGACGATCTGAACGGATCGTGCTATTATCTCGCATATAGATGTTCATATTCCGAGCATCAGATCATTTTTAGGACAACTGGAGGAACACAGATGGAGATCAAGCGCAACATCCTGCTCAACCCCGGCCCATCCACGACGACCGACACCGTCAAGCTGGCACAGGTGGTGCCGGATATCTGCCCGCGCGAAAAGGAGTTCGCCGATCTGATGGCGTCGCTGCGTCGGGATCTGCCGCGCATCGTCCATGCGGACAGCAACGAGTATACCTGCGTGCTGTTTTGCGGCTCCGGCACGCTGAACATCGATGTGTGCCTCAACTCACTGCTCCCGGCGGGCAAAAAGGTGCTGATCGTGAACAACGGCGCATACAGCGACCGCGCTGCCGAGATCTGCCGCTACTACGGCCTGCCGCACGTCGACCTGAAGCTGCCGGTCGACCGTCCCGCCGATCTCGACGCCGTCGAGCGGGCGCTCTCGGCCGATCCGGACATCGCGCTGGTGCACACCACGCATCACGAAACGGGCACCGGTGTGCTCAACCCCGTGCGCCGGATTGGCGAGATCGCGCACCGGCACGGCGCAGTGTTCACGGTGGACACGACATCCTCGCTGGCGATGATCCCGATCGACATCGCAAAGGACAATATCGACTTTTGTATGGCATCGGCGCAGAAAGGCATCGGCGGCATGACCGGACTGTCGTTCATCATCGGCGACCGGCGCGAGATCGAGCGCTCGCGCGAGTATCCGAAGCGCTCGTACTACTGCAACCTGTACCTACAATACGAATTTTTTGAAAAGACCGGGCAGATGCACTTCACTCCGCCCGTGCAGACGGTGTACGCCGCCCGGCAGGCGCTGGACGAATATTTTGCCGAGGGCGAGCAGGCCAAATGGGCGCGCCACCTGCGCACGACGGACGCGATCCACGCCGGGCTGGCGAAGCTTGGCCTGCGGGAGTACATCCGGCGGGAATATCAGTCCGGGCTGGTCGTTTCGGTGCTGTATCCGGACGATGAGAACTGGTCGTTCGAGCAGATCCACGATTACTGCTACACGCGCGGGTTCACGATCTATCCGGGCAAGGTCGCGGCGCAGAACACCTTCCGCCTGTGCGCACTGGGCGCGATCGATGCGCCGGATATCGAAGCGTTCTTCACCGTGCTGACGGCGGCGATGAAGGAAAGCGGCGTGCGTATCCCCGCCGTATACGACAAGGAGGAAAAGTGATGAAAACGGTATACACCTGTTTTTGCACCGATGTGATCCACGACGGGCACCGCAACATCCTGCGCGAGGCCAAAAAATACGGCCGCGTCGTGGTCGGCGCGCTCAGCGACAAGGCGCTGGTGCGCTACAACCGTTTCCCCACCCTGCCGTTCGAAAAGCGCGTGGAGCTGTACCGCAGCTTGGACGGCGTGGACGAGGTGGTGACGCAGGACGATATGCTGTATGACGACATCATCGCCCGGCTGCGCCCGGACTACGTGGTACACGGGGACAACTGGAAGACCGGCAGCGAGCGCCTGCTGCGCGAGAACGTGCTGCACGCATTGGCGCAGTACGGCGGCGAGCTGATCGAGCCGGCCTACACCGTCAGCCCGGACGTGCAGGCCATCGACGCGAACCTGCGTGAAAAGCTGGCCATGCCGGAATACCGCCGCCGCCGGCTGCGCACGCTGATCGAGATGTGCCCCATCGTCAAGGTCATCGAGGCGCACAACGGCCTGACCGGCATCATCGCGGAAAAGACCGTGGTGGAAACGGACGGCAAGCTTGATCAGTTCGACGCGATGTGGGTGTCGTCGCTGTGCGACAGCACGGCCAAGGGCAAGCCGGACATCGAACTGGTGGACATGACCTCCCGCATCCGCACGCTGGAGGACATCATGGAGGTCACGACGAAGCCGATCATTTTGGACGGCGACACCGGCGGCCTGATCGAGCATTTCGTCTACAACGTGCGCACACTGGAGCGGCTGGGCATCTCGGCGATCATCATCGAGGACAAGACGGGGCTGAAAAAGAACTCGCTGTTCGGCACGGAGGTCGAGCAGACGCAGGACACGATCGAGCATTTTTGCGAAAAGATCCGCGCGGGCAAGCAGGTGCAGCTGACCGACGACTTTATGATCATCGCCCGGATCGAGAGCCTGATCTTGGAAAAAGGGATGGAGGATGCGCTGGCGCGCGCCTTCGCCTACGTCAAGGCCGGGGCGGACGGGATCATGATCCACTCGCGCAAAAAGGATCCGACGGAGATCTTCACGTTCTGCGACCGGTTCCGCGCGGCGGATCCCAAAACGCCGATCGTGGTGGTGCCCACGTCGTTCAACACCGTGACGGAGGCTGAGCTGGCCGCGCACGGCGTGAACGTCGTGATCTATGCCAACCAGCTCACCCGCAGCGCGTTCCCCGCGATGCAGCGCACGGCCGCAGACATCCTCAAATATCACCGCGCCAAGGAAGTGGACGATACGCTGATGCCCTTCAGCCAGATCATCACCCTGATCGACGAGCTTTGAGCGAACAAAACGGAGGACGAGATGACGACAGAGCTTTTTGACGCATTCGACTTTTTTGCCGGCGTGCCGGACTCGCTGCTGCGGCCGCTGTGCGACTATTTGATCGACCGTTTCGGCATCGGCGAGCGGCACGTGATCGCCGCCAACGAGGGCAACGCCGTCGCGCTGGCGGCGGGCTATCACCTCTCCACGGGCAAGATCCCGGTGGTCTATCTGCAAAACAGCGGCATCGGCAACATCATCAACCCCGTCGCGTCGCTGATGAACGACAAGGTGTACGGCATCCCGTGCGTGTTCGTCGTCGGCTGGCGGGGCGAGCCGGGCGTCCATGACGAGCCGCAGCATATTTTTCAGGGCGAGGTCACGCTGCAGCTGCTGCACGACATGGACATCGACACCTTCGTGATCGACAAGGGCACGACGGCGGCGCAGGCGCAGGCCGCGCTGGACGACTGGCAGCCGCGGCTCGCGGCCGGGAAGCAGGTCGCCTTCGTGGTCAAAAAGGGCGCGCTGTGCTTCGACAAAAAGCTGCGATACGCGAACGACCACACGATGACGCGCGAGGACATCATCCGGCAGATCACCGCCGTGTCCGGCGCAGATCCGATCGTGTCCACCACCGGCAAAGCCTCGCGCGAATTGTTCGAGATCCGCGAGGCCGCCGGTACCGGCCACGGATGCGACCTGCTGACGGTCGGCTCGATGGGACACGCGTCGTCCATCGCCATGGCGATCGCGATGCAGAAGCCGCAAAAGACCGTGTGGTGCATCGACGGCGACGGCGCGGCGCTGATGCACATGGGTGCCATGGCGCTGATCGGCACGTCCGGACTGACGAACCTTGTGCACGTCGTGATCAACAACGCCGCGCACGAAACGGTGGGCGGGATGCCCACCGTTGCCGACAAGATCGACCTGATCGGGATCGCACGCGCCTGCGGCTACCCCGTTTGTGTGCGGGCGGAGGATCCCGACGCGCTGGACAAGGCGCTGCGGGAGGCCAAGCAGAGCAAGATGCTGACGTTTATCGAGGTCAAGTGCGCGATCGGGTCGCGCCCGGACCTTGGCCGTCCCACGACCACCGCCCGGCAGAACAAGGAAAGCTTCATGGCGCAGCTGCGCGGCTGAATAGCGCAGGCGCGGGGACAGACGATGAGAAAAGGATCACGGCGGCAGGCGTCTGCGAGATCGGCGGAGTCCGCGTTTTTGC
>JAJXDX010000040.1:0-5845 GCA_021640185.1 Oscillospiraceae bacterium
ATGATCAGGCTATGTACGACGGGGTTGATCTGATAGGCGGTCAGCCCGCGGTCGACCGCGCCGGAGAGCGCGTCGATCCCGGCGGCGAGCAGGTCGCTCAGCCCCTGCCCGATCACCGAGAACGTCAGCCAAAAGATCGTCAGCATGATCAGCAAAAACAGCGGCAGCGCCAAAAAACGGTTAGTCAGCACGCTGTCGATCCGCACGCTGCGGCGGTGCTCCCGGCTTTCGTGCGGTCGGATGACGCACTCGCCACACACTCGCTCGATAAAGGCGTAGCGCATATCCGCCAGCGCCGCGTTGCGGTCCAGCCCGCGCTCGTCCTCCATCTCCACCACGCTGTGCTCGATCAGTTCCAGCTCGTTTTGATCGAGCGCCAGCCGCTCGATGAACTCCGGGTCCTCCTCGATCACCTTCGTCGCGCAGAAACGCGGCGCGATGCCCAGCTTCTGCGCATGATCCTCGATGATGTGGGACACGGCGTGGATGCAGCGGTGCACCGGCCCGGCCGGGCAGAAGTCCTGCACCTGCGGCAGCTGTCTGTCCCGCACGGCGGCGGTGATCCGGTCGATCACCTCGCCCACGCCCTCGTTCTTCATCGCGCTGATCGGCACCACCGGCACGCCCAGCTCCCGCTCCATGCGCGGGATGTCCACGCTGCCGCCGTTGCCCACCAGCTCGTCCATCATGTTCAGCGCCACCACCATGGGCAGCCGCAGCTCCAGCAGCTGCAGCGTCAGGTACAGGTTGCGCTGCGGGTTCGTCGCGTCGATGATGTTGATGATGCCGTCCGGCCGCTGCCCGAAAATGAAGTCGCGCGTGACCTTTTCTTCCGTCGAGTACGGGCGGATCGAATAGATCCCCGGCAGATCCACCACGGCACAGTCCTTGACGCCGCGCACATCGCCGATCTTTTGATCCACCGTCACGCCGGGGAAGTTGCCCACGTGCTGGTCGGATCCCGTCAGACAGTTGAACAGCGTCGTTTTGCCGCAGTTTTGGTTGCCGACAAGGGCCAAGATCATGCGCGCGCCTCCTTTTCGTCGTCCGGCAGAACGGTGATCTCTGCCGCGTCCTCCCGGCGGATCGTCAGCTCATACCCGCGCAGGCGCAGCTGGATGGGGTCGCCCATCGGTGCCACCTTGATCAGCGTCACGTGCGTGCCGGGGATCAGCCCCATGTCCAGCAGACGGCAGCGCAGCGCGCCCGTTCCGCCGATCGTTTCCAGCACGCCGCCGTGTCCGATCGGCAGACGGTCCAGTGTGATGCTTTTTTTCATACCTATCCCCCCATGTCCGCCATAAAAGGCGAACAGATCTATGCCCATTATAGCACGCCGTCGCCCGATGTCAACCCGCTTTTCGTCATGTTTCGACTGTCCTGTTTATCGTACAGTGATTATGTTATACTGTAAGCACAGAACGAAAGGACGGTGCGGATCATGGGTTGTGTGGATATCAGCGTCAGCGCGAAGGTGTGGGAGGTGCTGTATGCCAGCGTGTTCCTCGAGGGAGAAGCGCGGGAGCAGGCGCTGGCGGCCTGTCTGCCGCAGGGCGCGGAGCGCAAATAAGTAAGGGTCAGTCGTGCGCGGGGCTGCGCAGGCAGACCTCGCCCTGTGCCTTGTAGATGGAACCGGCCGGGACAGTGCCGCGCACGGCGGACAGCGGATAGACCGAGCTGCCGCGTCCGATGACCGCGCCGGGGTTGAGCACGCTGCCGCAGCCGATCTCGGCACGGTCGCCCAGCATGGCGCCCAGCTTTTTGCGCCCGGTGGCGATGCGCTCATCGCCGCAGCGGACGGTGACGGGGGTCTTGTCGCTTTTGACGTTCGACGTGATGCTGCCCGCGCCCATGTGCGCCTTGAAGCCGAGGACGGAATCGCCGACATAGTTATAGTGCGGCACCTGCACGCCGTCGAACAGGATGACGTTTTTCAGCTCCGTGGAGTTGCCGACCACCGCGCCGCGGCCGATCAGCGCGTTGCCGCGGATGAAGGCGCAGTGGCGCACCTCGCTCTCCGGGCCGATGATCACGCCTTCGCCCAGATAGGCGCTCGGGAACACCCGCGCGGTGCGGTGCACCCACACGTGCGGTGCGGGACTGTCGTATTCGTCGGCGGGCAGGCTCTCGCCCAAACGCAGGATGAACGCGCCCAGATCGTCCAGCACCTCCCATGGGTATGTCACGGCAGACAGCAGCGGCGCGGCGGCCGTATGCGTCAGGTCGAACAGCGCGTTTACGGTCAGCGCCTCGACCGGTGCGGTATTCATTGACATGGATGATCCCTCCTTGTAAGGAGAGTATATCACGTTTGCCCGCCGGACGCAAGCCGGTCGGCCAGTCTTTCGGCCTGCGCGCACACCGCGCGCAGGAGCCGGATCAGCAGCTGCGTCGGTGCGTCCGGCAGCGCGTCCAGCAATTCCGTCTGCCCGCTGTCCGGCAGCAGCGGCGCGCCGCTGCCGTCGGTCAGGATCGGCAGGCCGTCCTCCACCCGGCAGCCGAAAGCCGGGCGCACGGCGCCGTAGACGGTGTTTTGCATATCCAGTTCGATCCACAGGCACGCGACGGGCAGCCCCAGCACGCACAGCGACAGGATCAGCGCGGCGAAGAACGTTCGCCGCGCTTTTTTGCGCCGGTGCGGCCGCCCGTGGTGCGCGGCCGGTTTTTTCGGGTCTTGCGGGTTTTTGGACAGCGGCATGGTGCGGATCTCCCTCGGGCAGTCATTTCAGCAGCTTTGCCAGTGTTTTGCCCAAAAGCGTGCCGGAATATGCGGCCTCGTCCACGGTGTTGCCCTCGCTGCCTACCTCGACCAGCAGATAGCCGGGCGAAAGGTGCTGATTATAGCGGCTGCCGACCGTCGACAGCGGCCGCATCAGGCCGGGATAGTCGCTGCACAGCAGCCGCTGCCACTGCGCGGCCAGCGCCAGATTTTGCGCTTTGTTCGGGTGCGGCAGCGCCGCGGTGCTCACCGTCCCCACCACGATCATCATCTGTGCCGCCGCGCGGCCGTCCGCCGTCACGGTCGGCTTCACCAGCTCCGTATCGCCCTGCATGATCGCGTCGCGGTGCAGATCGAGCACCACGCGCAGGTGCGGGTATTTTTTCATGTTCGCGCTCACGGTCTCGGCGCTGCGGGTGTATGCGCCGGTGTATTTCGGCTGATCGTGCACGGTCGTGTCCTGCACGGCGCGGATGCCCGCCTCGGCCAGCGCCTGAACGACGGCGCGCCCCACGGCACACACGTTCACGCTGCCGTCGGTCGTGCGCTCGCGGTCGGCGGCGTTGTAGTAGCCGGTGTCATAGGTCAGATACCGCTCCGTCGTGTGCGTGTGGACGATCAGCACCTGCACCTCGTCCGTGTCGGCAAAGCGTTGTGTCAGCGGCGTGCTCAGCGCCTCCCTGATGTCCGGCATGGCATTGCTGCGGTTTTTGACCGTGATGCCGTCCACCACCGTGCCGCCGGATACCTTTTGCGCGATCACCTTGCCGCCGCTGCCGTCCTCGGCCGGCGGCGCGGCGCGTTCGTCGGCCGGGCTTTCCGCCGCCGACGGCACGGCCGCCGGGATGTCCTTCGGCTCTTCTTCCGGCGAGAGCGCACCGCTGCCGCCTTCTCCGCTGTCCGATACCGTTCCGCCGCCCGTCGGGGCGGCGGCGTGGTCGGCGCGCTCGCACAGCAGGCGCGCCGCCTGTTCCGGCTGCCGCAGAGCCGCTGCGGCGAAGGCCAGCGTCCGCCCCAGCGCCTGCCGGTCGATCGGCAGGCCGAAAAACAGCGCCGCGGCCGCGCCTACCGCCGTCACGCGCAGCGCTGCGGCGACGATCCGGCTGCGCCGGCGTCCGTTATCGCTGCCCGGTCTGCCGTTCGCCGCGCTGTTCGGCCGCCTACCGGGCACATTGCCGTTCGGGCAGCCGCCCGCTTTCCTCTGCCATGCGCCGTCCATGTGCGCCCCTCCTTCCGTGTTTCCCCGTTCGTTCTACGGTATGCACCGGCGGCGCGGATCATGTCAGGATCGGGCGTTGACTTTTGTTCGCGTTTGGCGTACAATGATAAAGACTATCTGCCGAAAAGACAAAAGAGAGGGAGATCGCCGTGAATATCTTTCTGTCGCTCGCGTTTTTATTTTTCGTCGGATCGACGTTCGGCTGGGTGCTGGAGGTGTTCTTCCGCCGCTTTTTCTCGTCGAACAATCCGGAGCGCAAGTGGATCGATCCCGGCTTCTGCGTCGGGCCGTATCTGCCGCTGTACGGCAGCGGGCTGTGCGCGCTGTACCTGATCGCGACGCTGGAGGGGCGGCTGCTGCCGTCGGACGCGGTGTGGAGCAAGATCCTGCTGCTGGTGATGATGGCGGTGGGCATGACGGTGATCGAATATATCGCCGGCTTGCTCAGCCTGAAGGTCGCCAAGGTACGGCTGTGGGACTACAGCCGCGAATGGGGCAACATCCAAGGCATCATCTGCCCCAAATTCTCGCTGGCGTGGGCGGCGCTGGGCGCGGTGTATTATTTCTTCGTCCATCCGCACATTCTGGGCGCACTGGACTGGCTGTCCAGAAATCTGGCGTTCTCGTTTTTCATCGGCCTGTTCTTCGGCGTGTTCATCATCGACGTGTGTTATTCGTCGCACATCGTGATCAAGCTCAAGCAGTTCGCCGAGGAGAACGACGTCATCGTCAAATACGAGCTGCTCAAGGCCTCGATCCGCAGCGCGCGGGAAAAAGCGGCGCAGAAGCCGCGCTTCTTCCTGCCCTTCCGCACGGATCGACCGCTGACGGAGCATTTGAAGGATATCCGCGACCGTCTGGAGCGGCAGACGCACCGGACGCGCGGGCATGACAAGGAGCAAAAATGATATTCGGAAAACATATCAATAGGTATTATCTGCGGTATGCGCCGTGGCTGCTGTTCGGGCTGCTCAGCCTGACGCTGGTCGACTGGATGCAATTGCGGATCCCCCGCCTGTACCAAATGGTGATCAATGGGGTCAACGACGGCGCGGTGACGGTCGACGGCGTGCGTGTGCCGTTCGATATGCCGTTTTTGCTGACGCAGATCTGCCGCCCGATGCTGCTGATCGCCCTGTCGATGGTGCTCGGCCGCTTTTTGTGGCGGTTCTGCTTTTTCGGCGCGTCGCTGCGTACGGTCGCCGATCTGCGCAGCCGGATGTTCGCGCACGCGGAGGAGCTGTCCTGCGCATACTATCAAAAAAATAAAGTCGGCGATCTGATGAGCCTGTTCACCAACGACCTCGTCACGATCGACGACTGCTTCAGCTTCGGGCTGATGATGACGTTCGACGCGCTGCTTTTGGGCGGCATGGCGGTATACCGGATGTGGCGCATGGATCCGCTGATGACCGTGTTGTCCATGATCCCGATGGCGCTGCTGATGGCGGCCAGCACGCTCGTCGGCCGCGTGATGACCAAAAAGTGGGACAGGCGGCAGGCGGCGTTCTCCCGCCTGTCGGACATGGCGCAGGAAAGCTTTTCCGGCGTGGCGGTCATCAAGGCATTCGTCAAGGAAGCGCGCGAGATCATGGCGTTCCGTGCGATCAATGACGAGAACGAGCAGGCGAACATCGCGTTCACCCGCACGTCGGTGCTGCTGCGGATCTTGGTGTCGACGTTCGTCGGCTCCGTGATGTGCGTCATTTTGGGCTACGGCGGCTATCTGGCGTGGTGCGGGACGTTCAACGCCGGGCAGCTGATGGAGTTTATCGGCTATTTCAACGCCGTGATCTGGCCGGTCATGGCGGTCGGCGACCTGATCGACATGACCTCGCAGGGTAAGGCGTCGCTGTCCCGCATCGGGCAGCTGCTGGATGCGCCGGTCGACATGGTCGACCGGCCGG
>JAJXDX010000040.1:5855-10151 GCA_021640185.1 Oscillospiraceae bacterium
GACGTGCAGCCGCTGCCCCCCGTGCGCGGGGATATCGAGCTGCGCCACCTCACCTTCCGCTATCCGGACGGCGAGTTCGATGCCCTGCGCGACGTGTCGTTCTCCGTCCGCGCGGGCGAGAACGTCGGTATTATCGGCAAGACCGGCTGCGGCAAAACGACGCTGGTCGATCTGCTGCTGCGCACCTATAATGTGCCGGACGGGACGGTGTTCATCGACGGACACGACATCAACACCGTCCCGATCCGCGATGTGCGCGCTGCCGCAGCCTATCTGCCGCAGGACGATTTCCTGTTTTCCGACACGATCGGCAGCAACATCGCCTTTGCGGACGATGACGCCGCGCCGGAGCGGATCCGCGCCGCAGCACGCATGGCCGGCGTGGACGGCGATATCTCCGCCTTCCCCGCCGGGTACGATACCGTGCTTGGCGAGCGCGGGGTGACGGTGTCCGGTGGACAGAAGCAGCGGATCGGCATCGCGCGCGCACTGTTGCGCGACGCGCAGATCCTGATCTTGGACGATCCGGTGTCCGCCGTCGACACTAAGACCGAGCGGCGGATCCTGACCCAGCTGCGGCAGACGCGCGCGGGACGCACCACGATCGTGATCGCGCACCGCATCTCCACCGTGGAGCACATGGACAAGATCGTGTTCCTCGAGGACGGCGCGGTGGCGGACGTCGGCACGCACGAGGAGCTTTGCGCCCGCTGCCCCGGCTACCGTCATATGGTGGAGCTGCAGCGGCTGGAGGAAGAGGAGGCGGATACCGATGCGTGAGTTCTCTCCCCTGCTGTTCGCGGGCGCGCTGGTCGGCGTGTTCGCCACGGCCTTCCTGCTCGCTTATCTCCGCGTCCGCGGAAAAAAAGAAGAACTGGGCTTCGAGCGTGAGATGTCCGACCGCGAGATCGTGCGCCGCCTGATGGCCTATGCGCGCCCGTATCGCGGGCGGTTCGTCCTCGTGCTGCTCATCATGCTCGTGTCGATCGGGTACGACCTGATCGGCCCGCTGATCGTGGGCCGAATCGAGGAGATGATCAGCGGCCAGATCGTTCTGCCGCGCCTGTTTGCGGCCGTGGCGGCGTATGCCGGGATCTTGGCGGTGTCTATGCTGTGCACGTACCTGCAAACGATGCTGCTGCAAAAGACCGGGCAGAAGATCCTGTCCGCCATGCGCGAGGAGCTGTTCACCCATATCGAGAGCCTGTCGCACGCGCAGCTCAGCCGCCTGCCGGTGGGCAAGCTGGTCACCCGCGTGGCTAACGATACCAACGCGATCTCCACGATGTTCACGAACATCCTCGTCAACATGATCAAAAACGTGTTCGTGATCGTCGGCGTGTTCACGGCGATGCTGCTGCTCAACTATGCGCTGACGCTGATGGTACTGTGCTTCGTACCGTTCGTGGTGCTGTTCACGGTGATCTTCCGCAAATTCTCGCGCCGGGCACACCGCCGCGTCAAGGACGGTACGACCGAGATCAACACCTTTCTGTCCGAGAACCTGTCCGGCATGAAGGTGATCCAAGTCTTTGGCCGCGAGGAGAAAAAACGCGAGGCCTTCGAGCAGCGCAACGAGCGTCTCAAGCGGGCGGAGCAGGGCATGGTGCTCGTCGGCGCGATCTTCCGTCCGACGGTGTATATGCTGTATATCCTGTCGGTGCTGTGCCTGCTGTATCTCGGCGCGCGCGGCGTGATCCGGGAGGTCACGTTCCTCGGGCAGGTGATGACCGGCGGCACGATCGTCAGCTTTTATCTGTATATCTCCAAATTCTTCGATCCCGTGCAGTCGCTGGCGGAGCAGTTCAACAACCTGCAGTCGGCGTTCGCCTCGGCCGAAAAGATCTTCTCCGTGCTCGACCTGCAGCCGGACGTCGTCGACGAGCCGGACGCGATCGAGCTTGCCGAGGTGCGCGGGGATATCGAATTCAAAAACGTCTGGTTCGCCTATGAGGGCGAGCAGTGGGTGCTGCGCGACGTGTCGTTCCACGTCCTGCCGCGCCAGACCGCGGCGTTCGTCGGCTCCACCGGCTCCGGCAAAAGCACGATCTTGTCGCTGCTGTGCCGCAACTACGACATCGCGCGCGGGCAGATCCTGGTGGACGGGATCGATATCCGTCACGTCAAGATCGCGTCGCTTCGGCGGCATTTCGGGCAAATGCTGCAGGACGTGTTCCTGTTCTCCGGCACGATCCGCAGCAATATCGCCCTGCGGGAGGACCGCTTCACCGACGAGCAGATCATGGCCGCCTGCCGCTATGTCAATGCCGACCGGTTCATCGACCGGCTGGACGGCGGTCTGGACGAGCCGGTGCGCGAGCGGGGCAACAACTTCTCCGCCGGGCAGCGGCAGCTGATCTCGTTCGCCCGCACGATATTGCACGAGCCGTCCGTCATGATCTTGGACGAGGCCACCGCGAACATCGACACCGAAACGGAGCTGCTGATCCAAGACTCGCTCGACCGGATTCGCAGCATCGGCACGATGCTGATCGTGGCGCACCGGCTGTCCACGATCCAGCACGCCGATCAGATCTTCGTGCTGTCGCACGGGCAGATCGAGGAGCACGGCACGCATCAGGAGCTGCTGCACCGCCGCGGGCGCTATCATCAGCTTTACACCCTGCAATTCGACAAAAAAACCGCCGCGGCGGTCGAGCCGCCGCATATCCCGTCGGGATCTGCCGAAAAGATCTGACACAGCCCCGCGTTCTCCCGTTTTTTCGCCGCGGCGAAGCGCTACCATGGAAGATAGGGACACGTCCGCCCGGCGGCGGACGTCCCCGATCGCCTGACGGCAGAAGAAAGGGAGCGTGGTTTGGATGAAAAAGATCGTTCGCGGCAAGGAGTACGATACCGAGACGGCACAGCCGATCCGCCGCCGCACCGGCGGCGAATACGGCGATCCCGCCGGGTTCGAGGAATGCCTGTACCGCACGCCGGAGGGGCTTTATTTCCTCTACGGGCGCGGCGGCCCGGCATCGCCCTATCCGCAGGAGAAGATCCGCTGCCTGTCGCGGCAGCGGGCAGAGGTCTGGCCGCAGGACGGCTGACAGCAAGGAGGAAACGACCATGGCGGACACCATCGCGGCCATCGCCACGCCGGCCGCGCCGGCGGGGCTGGGCGTTCTGCGCCTGTCCGGCGACGATGCGCTGGCGGTCGCGGGGCGGGTGTTCCGCCCGGCGGATCCCCGCCGCGCGCCGGAACGGCTGCCGGGGTACACCGCCGCCTACGGCCACGTGTTCGATGCCGAGGGCGACATCGATGACTGCGTGCTGCTGGTCTTTCGCGCGCCGCACAGCTACACGGGCGAAAACGTGGCGGAGCTGTCCTGCCACGGCGGGCTGTATCTGCTGCAGCGGGTGCTGCGCGCCTGCCTTTCGGCGGGCGCGCGCCCGGCCACGGCGGGCGAGTTCACGCGGCGCGCGTTTTTGTCCGGCAAAATGGATCTGACGCAGGCGGAAAGCGTCATGGATCTGATCGCAGCGGACGGCCGTCTGGCCGCGCGCACGGCGCTGGCCGCCCGCGAGGGCAGCACGCACCGCCGGCTGCTGGAGGTCCGGGAGCGGCTGCTGGACGGGGCGGCGCAGTTCTCCGCATACGTCGACTATCAGGACGACGATATCCCCGCCCTCACGACGCAGGCGCTGGGCGAAACGCTGGACGCGGCCGGCAGCGCCTTGCGCGCGCTGATCGACGGCTTCGATGCCGGGCGCGTGCTGCGCGAAGGGGTCGACACGGCGATCGTCGGCAGCCCCAACGTGGGCAAATCGACGCTGATGAACCGTTTGGCGGGGCACGAGCGCAGCATCGTCACCGATATCGCAGGCACGACGCGCGACGTGGTGGAGGAAAGCGTGCGCGTCGGCGAGGTGACGCTGCGGCTGGCGGATACCGCCGGGCTGCGCGCCACGGCCGATCCGGTGGAGCGCATCGGCGTGGAACGCGCCGAGCGGCGCATGGCGCAGGCCGCGCTGGTGCTGGCCGTGTTCGACGGCAGCCGTCCGCTGACAGACGAAGATCTTGCCTTGGCCGACCGCGCGGCGGAACACGCCGCCGTGGCCGTGATCAACAAGGCGGATCTGCCCCGGCGGCTCGACCGCGCGGCGCTCGATCGACGCTTCACGCACGTGGTGGAGGTCAGCGCCCGCGACGGCGCGGGCGTGGATGCACTGGCCGATGCGGTCATGGCGGTCACGGGGATCGAGCGGCTGGACAGCGCCGAGCCGCTGCTCACCACCGAGCGGCAGCGCGCGTGCGCCGCGCGTGCGCTCTCCTGCGTCGACGAGGCGCGT
>JAJXDX010000412.1 GCA_021640185.1 Oscillospiraceae bacterium
GACGAGATGTTCGGCTGACGGAAAGGCGGATGTGAGATGAAACGAAAAAGCGAACTGATGCCGCCGTCGAAAAGCCTGTGGCGGCGCGTGTGGCAGGCCCGCATGGGGTACCTGTTCATCCTGCCGCTGATGCTGGGGCTGCTGATCTTTTCCTATTACCCGGCGTTCAGCGGGATCTATCACTCGTTTTTTGACTGGGACAGCGTCGGCACGGCCAAGTTCATCGGGGTCGAGAACTACCGCGAGCTGTTCCGGGACGAGGTGTTTTTGACCGCCTTCGGCACGATGCTGAAGATCCAGCTGCCGAAACTGCTGATCGGCATCATCGTGCCGCTGATCATGGCGGAGATGATCTTTTGCGTGCGCTCGCAGCGGGCGCAGTATTGGTACCGGATCCTGATCCTGTTCCCGATCGTGACGCCGGGCGTGGTGTCCACGCTGATCTGGAAGTTCATCTACGACCCGAACGGCGGGCTGCTGACCTCGCTGCTGCGCGCGGTGGGGATCATGGATGCCACGCAGGTGATCAGCTGGCTGGAGGATCCCCGGTGGGTGATCTTTGCGGTCATCTTCATGGGGTTCCCGTGGATCGGCGGCACGTCGGTGCTGATCTATATGTCCGGGCTGATGAACATCCCCACCGAGGTGATGGAGAGTGCCACGCTGGACGGCTGCGGCGTGCTGCGCCGCATCGTGCGGATCGATCTGCCCACGATCATGGGGCAGGTGCGCTATTTTTTGATCATGGGGATCATCGGCGCGCTGCAGGACTATTCGCTACAGCTGATGCTGACCGACGGCGGGCCGGGCTACAGCACGATGGTGCCGGGCTACTATATGTATCTGGAGGCGTTCACCGCCAACCGCATGGGCTATGCCTGTGCGATCGGGACGACGCTGTTTTTGATCATTTTCGTGATCACGGCGGTGACCTACCGGTACATCCGCAGTGACGCGTAAAGCGGGAAGGAGCGACGTTTTTTGGCTTTGAAACAAAAACAGCGCACGGCGGTGCGGCAGGCGTTCCTCAACGCCGCGATCGTGATCCTGATCGCCGTGATGCTCTATCCGCTGGCGATGGCGTTTTGGTCGGCGCTCAAGAACGAGGCGGAGTTCCGCTATGCCAAGTGGTGGCCGACGCTGCCGATCTGGTTCGACAACATCCGCGACGCGTTCACGTCGCTGTCGCGCTATATGCTCAACACGGTGTTCGTCGCCGTGTGCGGCACGGCGGGGATGCTGATCGTGTCGTCGCTGGCGGCGTATGCGTTCTCGAAGCTGGAGTTTCCGGGGAAAAACGCCATCTTCATGGCGGTGATCGCGCTGATGATGATCCCCGGGATCCTGACGCTGGTGCCGTCGTGCATGCTGTAAAAGGGCATCGTCGGCCCGGACAACTATCTGATCTTGATCCTGCCGCAGGTGGTGGGGCCGGTGTTCGCGGTGTTTTTGCTGCGCTCGTTCTTCGAGGGGCTGCCGGGGGCGGTGTTCGAGGCGGCGCGCATCGACGGCGCGAGCGAGCTTTCGGTATACACGCGCATCTGTCTGCCGCTGTCCATGCCGATCATGGGCACACTGACGGTCATGCAGATCAGCGGCGCATGGAGCGACTATGCGTGGCCGCTGATCACGATCAATAGCGAGCGGTTCTACCGGATCTCGCTCGGGCTGATGCTGCGGTATGTGGG
>JAJXDX010000041.1 GCA_021640185.1 Oscillospiraceae bacterium
GGATCTTGCCCAGACTGGCCATGACCCAGCCGCTTACGGTGGACGCCTCGCAATCGGTATGGCAGCCGAAATGCGACATCATGTCGAAAAGCTCCATGGAGCAGAGCACGCTGCTCTGCCCGTCCTCGGCCGGGCGGATAGACGTGACCACCTCGTCGTGCTCATCCCAGATCTCGCCGACCAACTCTTCCAGAATGTCCTCCATCGTCACGATGCCCAGCGTGCCGCCGTACTCGTCGGAAACGACGGCCATGTGGGTCTTTTCCTGCTGCAGCAAACGCAGCAGCAGGCGGATCTTCATCGTGGGCGGGACGAACACGGCCGGGGTGAGCACATCCGCCGGGGCGGGATGCCGTCCCTCGTCGCGGAACACGTTCTTTTGATGCACGATGCCGACGATGTCGTCGATCGTACCGTCATACACCGGCAGCCGGGAATACTCCGTTTCGCGGAACACCTGCATCAGCTGCTCCGGCGTGGCGTGCAGCTCCACGCCCACCACGTCGACGCGCGGGATCAGGATATCGACCGCCTCGCGGTCGTTGAACCCGATGACGCGGCGGATCATATCGCTCTCCTGTTCGCCCAGCGAGCCGCCCTGCTCCGCTTCGTCCACGATCGTCAGCAGCTCTTCCTCGGTCACGGCGGTGTCGCCGGCCGATTTGAAGATGCGCCCGAGCAGCCGTTTCCACTGCGAAAACAGCCAGTTGACGGGATACAGCAGGTACGAGATCACGCGGATGATCGGCGCGCTGGTCATGGCGAAGCCCTCGGCGTGGTCCTTGGCCACGCTTTTGGGCGAGATCTCGCCAAAGATCAGCACGACGACGGTGGAAACGACGGTCGAGATCGTCGTACCGCGTCCTTCGCCGTACAGGCCGACGAAATAGATCGTGGAGATCGAGGCAAGCAGGATGTTCACGATGTTGTTGCCCACCAAGATCGTGGACAGCAGCCGGTCATACTCCTCCGACAGCCGCTGCACGAGCTTCGCGCGGCGGTTGCCGGAATCGGCAAGGCTTTTGATGCGGATACGGTTGAGCGACGAGAAGGCGGTCTCCGTTGCGGAAAAATACGCGGAAAAGGCCACCAGCACCAGCATGAGCAGAAAGGTGCGTATACTGTCCGGGTCGTTCATTTGGTCGTGTTTCCTCCTAATATCGGTTTTGATGAATGATCGGGGCTGCGCCGGGGATACTGTGCGCGAAGGGATGGATGAGCATGGATATCGCGATGATCGTCAAAGCGTTCGCCGTGGGCGGCCTGATCTGCGTGGTCGGGCAGCTGCTGATGGACTACACCAAGCTGACGCCCGCACGGATACTCGTGGCCTTCGTCACGCTGGGCGTTGGCCTGACCGCCGTCGGCCTGTACGGACCGCTGGTCAGATTCGCCGGCTGCGGCGCTACCGTGCCGCTGACCGGCTTCGGCTACACCTTGGCCATGGGCGTGCGGGAGGCCGTGCAAAAGGACGGCCTGCTCGGCGTGCTGACCGGCGGTGTCACCGGCGCGGCGGGCGGCATCACCGCCGCCATCGCCGCAGGGCTGCTGTGCGCACTGTTCTCTCGCTCCGGCGCCAAATCCTGACGCCGGGCGAGCAAAAAAGCATCAGCCCTCCGTGACCTCGATCTTCAGCGTGTAGGTAGCACCGGCCTTGATGTCGGTGGAATCGACTCCGGTCTGGGCATATTCACCGTCGATGTAGAACGCCCAATAGCTGCCGTCGGTGTCATAGTCGGCCGTGATGCCGTTGACCGTCTTGACGTACAGGCCATACTGGCTGTCCTCACCGGCGATCAGATCCAGCGCCAGCAGCGCGGCGCCGACGGTCTTTTCATTCGTTTTGACGTTGAACAGGCTGCGGGCGCCTTCGCTGTCGATGACCTCCAGCGTGAAGGCGGTGTCGCCCTGCCCGACGTCCTTAGCACCGGCGGACGAAGAAGGCGCAGACGAGGACAGCGTGGGATCCGGCTTTTTCTCGGTGTTGCCGCAGGCGGCGGCACCGAACAGGATCATCAGGGACAGCAGAGCGGCAAGGCCGCGGGCAAACAGCTTTTTCATGGGTTTTTCTCCTTACGCTTTTTCGGCCGGCCGGCTCACGGTCAGCCGTTTTTTCTTCGGGCGCGGCCGGACGACCGCCTACCCAGTTTAATAGTATAGCATATCCCGCCGCGCGGCGCAAGCGCCGTGACGCGGCAAAAACGCAAGAAAACGGCGAAAACTCGCCGTTTGGGGCTTGACAAACCGCAGCATCGCGGCTACAATGGTCTTGTTGCCGTCACAGCGGGCAAAACCGGCTGCGGGGGCGTAGAGCGTAAAAGGGAGTAGCCGGCGGGACATCCCGCTTCTCCGGCGTCAATGCACGGCCGCACGGCCCGCTTGAGGATGAAACGGCAAGACTTTTACCGCCCGGGGCGAAGTGTGCCCGGGCGGTGAAGGTCTTTTTCTTTTTGCTCTGCGCGGCGACAAAGATGAAGGAAAAGAGGAAAAACGATGGGAGAGTTGTTCGCCAACGTACTGAACCTGCAATGGCAGCAGGTCGTGATGTGGTGCATCGGCGGGATCCTGATCTTTTTGGCGATCAAAAAGGACATGGAGCCGACGCTGCTGCTGCCGATGGGCTTCGGCGCGATCCTGGTCAACCTGCCGCTGTCCGGCGCGATCGGCGAAGAAGGACCGCTGACCGTGCTGTACAACGCCGGGATCGCCAACGAGCTGTTCCCGCTGCTGCTGTTCATCGGCATCGGTGCGATGATCGACTTCGGTCCGCTGCTGTCTGACCCAAAGCTGATGATCTTCGGCGCGGCGGCGCAGTTCGGCATCTTTTTCACGCTGAGCATGGCGTCACTGCTGGGCTTCGACCTCAAGGACGCGGCCACGATCGCGATCATCGGCGCGGCGGACGGCCCGACCTCGATCTTCGTGGCCAACTTCTTCGGCACGAAATATATCGGGGCGATCATGGTGGCGGCGTATTCGTACATGGCGCTGGTGCCGATGGTGCAGCCGCCGGTCATCCGCCTGCTGACGACCAAAAAGGAGCGCCGGATCCGCATGGCGTACAAGCCCGGCTCCGTTCCGCGCGCGGCCAAGATCCTGTTCCCGATCGTGATCACGGCGATCACCGGCATCGTATCGCCCAAAAGCGTGGCGCTGGTCGGCTTTTTGATGTTCGGCAACCTGATCCGCGAATGCGGCGTGCTGGACAGCCTGTCCGAAACGGCGCAGAAGGTGCTGGCCAACCTGATCACGCTGATCCTGGGGCTGACGATCGCCTCGCAGATGAAGGCGGACGAATTTTTGACCGTGGAAACGCTGGGCATCCTCGCGCTGGGGCTGGTGGCATTCATCTTCGATACGGCGGGCGGCGTGCTGTTCGCCAAGCTGCTCAACCTGTTCCTCCCCGCCGGGAAAAAGATCAACCCGATGATCGGCGCGGCGGGCATCTCCGCCTTCCCGATGAGCGCCCGCGTCGTGCATAAGATGGGGCTGAAGGAGGATAACCAGAACTTCCTGCTGATGCAGGCGGTCGGCGTGAACGTATCCGGTCAGATCGCGTCCGTCATCGCGGGCGGCATGATCCTGAACCTGATCCACTAAGGAGGAGCAGAAATGAACGTACAGGCGTTTTTGGACACCCTGCCGCTGATGGGCAAGGGGATGCTGGGGATCTTTTTGGTCGCGGCCGCGATCGTGCTGTCGATGTATCTGCTGCGCTGGCTGTTCCGCGAGCGGAAGAAATAAGGATAACGACTTAAAGTCAGCAAAAAACCGGCTCCCCGTGACGGGGAGCCGGTTTTTTATTTGCATTTTGTGCCTCAGCGCTTGCTGAGCACGTCGCGCTCGTAAGCGGCGACCTCGGTGTAGTAGTCCGCCGGGATGCCGCAGCGGCGCAGATACTCGTTCCACACGTCGCCGAAGGGCATGGTCTTGAGCTCCTCCTGCATGACCATCAGCTTGGTGCCGTTGGCCTCGTCCTGCAGGGCGCGCAGCGCCGCGTGCGGCATCAGCAGGGCATTGAGCAGCGCCTTTTCGACGCTGCGCACGCCGGTGACCCACGCCGAGATGCGGTTGATCGACGCATCGAAATAGTCCGTGGCGATGAACACGCGGTCCAGTGCGTCGTGCGCCACGATCTCCTTGGCGATCTCGCGCGTTTCGTCGTCGAACAGTACGACGTGGTCGCTGTCCCAGCGCACCGGGCGCGTGACGTGCAGCGCGATGTGATCGTGGAACGCCAGCAGCGACGACACCTTATCGGACACGACCTCGGTGGGATGATAGTGGCCGTTGTCCATCAGCGGGGTGACGCCCTTATAGTCGACATAGCTCAGGCAGAACTCGGCCGAGCCGACGGTGTAGCTCTCCAGCCCGATGCCGAACACCTTGCTCTCCAGCGTGACGAACACCTTGCTCTTGTCGTAGGGGATGCTCAGGATCTCGTCAAGCGACTTTTTGAAGCGCATACGCGGCCCCAGCCGATCCGCCGGGATGTCCTTGTAGCCGTCCGGGATCCAGATGTTCATCACGCAGGGGATACCCGTTTCCTCCGCGAAATACTGCGAGATCTCGACGCAGCGCTTGCCGTGCTCCACCCAGAAATGACGGACCTCCTCGTCCGGCGAGGACAGCGTGAGGTTGTCCTTCACCATCGGGTGCGAGAAGAAGGTGGGGTTGAAGTCCAGCCCCATGCCGCGTTCTTTCGCGAACTCGACCCACTTTTTGAACTGCGCCGGGCCGATCTTGTCGCGGTCGACCTGCTCGCCGTCCATGATGGCATAGCTGGCGTGCAGGTTCAGCTTCTTTTTGCCGGGCATCAGCGAGAACGCCTTGTCGATGTCCGCCATCAGCTCCTCGGGCGTGGTGGCCTTGCCGGGATAGTTGCCGGTGGTCTGGATGCCGCCGGACAGCGCCTCGCGGCTGTCAAAGCCGGTCACATCGTCGCCCTGCCAGCAGTGGACGGAAACGGTGACGTCCTTCAGCGTATCAAGCGCCTTTTCGACGTCCACGCCAAGCGCGGCGTACATCTCTTTTGCCTGATCGAAACGTTCCATACGTTCTTTCCTTTCTGTTACCGAAAATAGACACGGCCGGATGAGCGGCCGGACGGACGCGCAGATATGCGCCGCCCCTCTGTTTTCTATTATAATGACGCGGCGGGCGATGTCAACCTCTTTTTTCATCAATGATCAACTACGCGCACAACGTGTCATCTAAAAATGGCGCTTGCGCAGAAATGCGCAAGCGCCGCCGCCGATCTCAGCGCGAACGGCCAAAACCGAACAGCCCGCGCCGCCGATGCGGTGCGCTCTCGATCCCCAGCACGCGGTAGCCCGTGCCGTCGAGTGCGGTGCGCACGGTGTCCTCGTCCGGCGCGGCATCGCCGATCAGCGTCGCCGTCCCGCGGCCGTGCGACGCGGAGATCCTGTACCCCGGCAATTTGGCGCGCAGCGCGTCGCAGACGTGCGCCTCGCACATCCCGCAGGCCATGCCGTCGATCCGCACGGTCGTTTCGATCTTTTCTGCCTTGTCGCTCATTTTGCCGTCCTCCCGTCCGCACGCCCGGCGTGCTTCAATGCCTGCTTGACGGCTGCGGAGGCCACGCCCCACAGCACTGCCAGTCCCGTTGCCATCAGACCTTCCATCCTGACCGCCTCCCGTATCGTTTATTGCAGTTAGCTTTCGCTAACCATCTTCAGTATAACGCCCTTTTCCCTACCCGTCAAGAGGGTTTTTGCTTTTTTTCACCGTTTTGCCGCGGCCAAACCCAGCTTTGCGGTAGCCGACCCCGGTTTCGCCGCAGCCATCCTCCCGTTCGGCCGCAACTGCCTTCCCGCTTTGCCGTCCCGCTCCCGTTTTACGGCGGCCATTCTCTCGTTTCGCCGCAGCCATCCTCCCGTTCGGCCGCAACTGTCCTCTCGTTCAGCCGCCGCTGCCGCAGTCAGTCATCCGCAGAACCGTCCGCCGCCGCCGGACCGACGGCGATCGTGACTACGGGCACGCCGGTGCGGCGGGCATAGTCGATCGTGTTCTTCGTCCCGCCGGAGCCGCCGTCGAACACGGCGATCACGCGGGCGCTGTGATCGACCATCCAGCGGTTGCGCAAATGGAAACAGGCGGGCGTGTACGCCGCGCAGATCACCCGGACATGATCGGCGACCGCCAGGATCTTCCGGTAGCGCTCCTGCCACGCGGCCGACCAATACCGCTCGGATCCGTCGAAGGGGCAGGCGCAGATCAGCCGGACGGGGCAGCCCTCGTCCCGCAGGCGCAGCACGGTCTCCGCCGCCCAGATATCCACGCCCCGCGCCATCCCGCTGATGAACACGGTCATCCCGTCATCGACCGCGCGGCGGATCTCCCGCTCCAGCAGCGGCTTGACCGTTTCTTCGTCGGCGTTCAGCTTTTCCGGCCGATGGCCGGTGAAGCAGACGCGCCCGCGTCTGTCCTCCGCTGCCTCCATGTCGGCGCCCCCTATTGCACTAATGTTCGTTTAGTGAAAGTATAGCACACCTTGCACCGTTTGGCAAGAGGAAAATCGCCGTATCCAAAGGAAAAACCGCCCTTCGGGGCGGTCATGCGATCAGTCGTCGGTGATCTTAAGCAGTTCGTTCGGCGTGCAGTCGAGCAGACGGCACATGGTTTCGATATTCTCGTATTGGATCGAGCGGGTCTGGTTGTTGACCATGCGGCTGAAGTTCTGATAACTCATGCCCAGCTGTTTGTACAACCAATAACGGGTCTTGCCCTGCTTCTCCAGCAGCTCCAGCGCCATCAAACGGATCATTTTTGCCATCTCCTATCGGGTAGCCTCCGTTAAAGCATACCCGATATCTCCTTTTTACATATAGACTTTTGCATTAGATAGTGCTATAATCAGATAACGAACATCAAAAAGGAGAAATGATCATGCGCGTCAGGATCACCCCGTCCGCCCGCCACCGGCGCTCGCAGCTGATCGATGTCACGGGCGTGACGCTGCTGCCGGGGCGCGGCGGGCGCTTTTGCCCCGGCAACGGCCGCCGCACGGCGGCGGACGGCACACCGCTGCCCTGCTGCTGCGACGAGTGCGACTATGCCCGCTGCTGCTTTGAAGAAGCACCGGACTGCGCGCACTGCCGCGATCCGTACTGTCCCCGTGCCCCGCGATAGACCGATCGGTCTTGCATTCCGGCCAAGATCCTGCTATGATAAGAAAAAAAGGAGGCATCGGGATGAGAGCACCGCGGTTCATGATCGCATCGGATCTGCACGGCGCAGCCGGATACACCCGACGATTGATCGAGGCATGGGAACGGGAGCGTTCCGATATGCTGATCCTGCTGGGGGATCTGCTGTACCACGGCCCGCGCAATGACCTGCCGGACGAATACGACCCCAAGGCGGTGATCCGCCTGCTGTCGCCGCTGGCCCCCAAGATTCTGGCCGTGCGCGGCAATTGCGACACCGAGGTCGACCAAATGGTGCTGCCCTTCCCGCTGATGGCGGACTATTCCGTGCTGCCGGTGGCGGCGGACGGCGTGTACCGCCGCCTGTTCGTCACGCACGGGCATCATTACAACATCCAAACGCCGCCCCCGCTCTCCCCCGGCGATATCCTGCTGCACGGGCACACGCACGTCCCCGCCTGTCTGCACCGCCCGGAGGGCTGGTGGTACCTGAACCCCGGCTCGGTATCCATCCCCAAGGAAGGCTCGCCGCGCGGATATATGCTGCTCGAGGACGGCGCGTTCATCTGGAAAACGCTGTCCGGCGAGGAATGGCAGCGCACGCCGCTGGGCGCTCCGCCGACGGTGAAACGCGTCTTTTAACGAAAAAAAGCGTTTTATGCCAAAGTTTCCCGATTTTCCTCTTGACAAATCGAAAAAAAGGGCGTATGCTCTGTTTGTGAACAAGGGGTGCTGCGCCGGACGCGGCTGAGAGGGCGAATGCCCGACCCTTCGACCTGATCCGGGTAATGCCGGCGGAGGGATGTTTCGCAGCAGCCGGCGCGCAGCGCCGTTCGGCGTGCGTTCCCGGCTCTCCGCCCGACGGAGAGCCGTTTCTCTTTCGTCAGCCATGCCCGCGCAGGCCGGCGAAAGGAGAAACGAAAATGAAAAAAGACCGCATCGTCCGTTTGGTCGAGAGCGCACTGCTGCTTGCCCTCGCCACCGTCCTCAGCCTGATCAAGCTGCTCGATCTGCCCTACGGCGGCAGCATCACGGCGGCCAGTATGCTGCCGATCATCCTGATCGCCTACCGCCACGGCGTGGGCTACGGGATGTTCTCCGCGCTGGTCTACAGCCTGATCCAAATGCTGCTGGGGATGAACAACTTCTCATACTTCAAAACGCCCGGCGCGGTCATCGTGCTGGCGCTGTTCGACTATGTGCTCGCCTTCGCGGTGCTGGGGCTGGGCGGCGTGTTCCGCAAGCGTATGCCGCAGCGGCAGGCACTGGTCTGCGGCACGGTGCTTGCCTGTGTGCTGCGCTATATCTGCCACGTCATCTCCGGCTGCACGATCTGGGCGGGGCTGAGCATCCCCGACAGCGCCGCGCTGCTGTACTCGCTGGCCTACAACGCCACCTACATGCTGCCCGAAACGATCGTGACCGCCCTCGCGGCCGGATACATCGGCAGCGCGCTCGATCTGCGTGAAGGGATCCCGACGCCCGTCAAGGCGGAGGGCCGTGCCCGCTTCGGCGTGCTTTCCGCGATCGGCCAGCTGATCGGCGTAGCCGCGCTGGCGACCGACGTCGTGCTGGTGTTCTCCCAGCTGCAGGACGGCGAAACGGGCGACTTCATGATCGCCGGTCTGTCCTCGGTCAATTGGCTCGCCTTCGCCGCGGTCACGGCGGTCGGCGTGCTGGCTGCCGTGGTGCTGACGATGATCGACCGCCGCCGCGCCTGACCTTTTCTTTGCCCTCCCCTCAAGCCCCGCGCAGACGCTCCCCTGTCTGCCGCGGGGCTTTTCGATAGCATAAAACGCCGCCGCGCTCTCCGACGAGAGCGCGGCGGCGTTCGTTCTTCTTACAGCTTCTCGAAGCTCTCGACGCCCAGCACGAACACCGTCGCGCCGGTGACGTTCGTTTCCACCACGGTGTCGCCGGGCGCCAGCCCGCGCCCGAAGGACGCGTTCGTCGGCACGGTCTTTTGCCGCGTGCTGCTGTTGCGGCGGATGATCTCCTTCGCACGCTCGACGTCGCCGTCCTCGGCGCCGATCAGCAGCGTCGTATTGCCCACCTGCAAAAAGCCGCCCGTCGTGGACAGCTTGGTGATCGTGAAGCCCTCACGCGTCAGCTCCGCCGCCACGATCGCCGAATCGTCGTTGTTGACGATGGCCAAGATCAGTTTCATCCGGTATCCTCCTCTCTTTCTCCTCTGCGTTCCGCTATCCCTTATATCATACCACAAAAACGGCAAATGTCAAAGCAGCAGGATATCGCGGCTTTTTTTGTCTAATAGGCGGATATCCTCCACCTCATAGCGGTCGTCGTTGGTGTCGCGCAGCAGGACGCGCCCGTCGAACAGCAGCTTGATGCCCTGCGTGCGGTCGCCGATCTCGAACCGGCAGACGCCGCGGTCCGTTTCGGCCACGATGCGGATCAGGCCGAACTTTTCTTCGATCTGGCGGATCTTGCGGATATGCGGCACCAGATAGTACTCCTCCAGCGCCGCCGACAGCGCGGCGCGGCTGTCCGGCATCAGCCCGGCGGGATCGCGCACGATCGCCCGCTCGTGTCCGTTCTCGTCCACCAGCGAGATATAGCGGTCGGCCCCCGTCACCGGGAAAAGCCGCCGGGCGACCAGCCCCTCCAGCCGTTCGCCGCCGTACAGCTCCACCGTCAGGCGGCGCGCCCGCTCCTCAAAGGTGATGCGGGCATTGTCGTTTTCGATATAAACGCGATGCATGGCTCTCCCTCCTCAGCCGAAATGCTCCTCGCTGCTTTGGCGCTGCGCTTCCTCGGACATGTTCTGGATCTGGATCAAACGGTAGAACTTGCCCTTCTTTGCCATCAGCTCCTCGTGCGAGCCGCACTCGATGATCCGTCCTTTATCCACCACCACGATCTTGTTGGCCTTGCGCAGCGTGGACAGGCGGTGCGCGATCAAAAAATTCTCGCGCTATCTCAACAACTGGTGCAAGCA
>JAJXDX010000413.1 GCA_021640185.1 Oscillospiraceae bacterium
ACGATACGCTGGGCGTGGAGTATATCCGCGCCGCCCGGCGGATCGGCGCGCCGTTCTCGTTTCTTGCCGTCCGGCGGCAGGGCGCGGCGCACGACGGCGACACGCCGGCAGACGGCTTCGCTTCTGCCGGGCTGCTGCGCCGCCTGATCCGCAGCGGCCGGATCGACGAGGCCGCCGCCTTTCTGCCGCCGGAAAGCGCGCGGCTGCTGCGCGCGGCGATCGCGCGCGGTGACGCGCCGGGCCACCCCGACCGGCTGGACACGGCGCTGCTGGCGCACCTGCGCATGATGTCGCCGGAGCAGCTGGCCGCGCTCCCCGGCATATCCGAAGGGTTGGAGCATCGCCTGTATGCCGCCGTGCGCACCGCGCCGACGGCCAAGGCTCTGCTGCAGATGCTCGCCACGCGGCGTTATCCCGCCGCGCGGATGCGCCGCCTGCTCTGGTCGGCCATGCTCGGCCTGCCTGCCGAGCAGCCCGCCGCCCCGGCGTATATCCGGCTGCTCGGCATGACGGCGCGCGGGCGGGAGCTGCTGTCCGCCGCGCACCCGACGCTGCCGCTGCTCACCCGTGCCACACAGGTGCGATCGCTCTCCCCGGCGGCACAGGCGGCCTTCGCCGCCGAATGCCGCGCGGCGGATCTGCAGGCGCTCACCCTGCCCGTGCCGCGTCCGTGCGGCACGCTGCAGCGCAGCAAAATGCTCCGTTTTTGAACGGGCGGATAGGTTTTGCTTGACACCGGAGCAAAAACCGGTTATGATGATAGAATAACGCCACACCATACTGAAACCATATCGAAAGGGGACTTTATCCATATGCCTGACCCGGACCCTACCGGTAATACGGTGATCGCCGTTTTGCTCTCTCTGCTTTTCCTGCTGCTGACCGTGATCCTTTCGGTCGGCGACGAGGCGCTGGGCGCCGTGGGCGATGCCCGCGTGCGCGAGCTGGAGGAGGACGGCGACCGCCGCGCCCGCCGGATCCGCCGTCTGACCGAGCAGACCCACCGTCTGCGCACCCGTGTCGCGCTCGGTTATCTGCTGTTTTGTGCACTGACGGTGTGCGCCGTCGTGCACGCCTTCGGCGCACGCCTGCGCACCGCGCTGTTCCCGGCCGCCACAGGGGCCGGACTGACGGCTGCCGCCGCGCTCTCGCTGTTCCTGCTCGTCATGGTATGCGTGTTCGCGCTGCTCGTGTTCGGGTATATCCTCCCCCGCCGCCTGACCGAAAAAGATCCGGAGAAGGTGGCACTTTCCGTCGGCGGCCTGTTCCGTTTCGTGTTGGCGCTGACCGCGCCGCTCTACTGGCTGTGCACGCTTGCGGCCGTTCCGTTTTTGCGGATCGGCGGCATCGACCCGCACGCCGATCCGGACACCGTGACCGAAGAGGACATTCGCGAACTGGTGGACGCCGGTGAGGAGATCGGCGCGATCGAGGGTGCGCAGAAAGAGATGGTCAACAACATCTTCGAGTTCGACGACATCACCGCCGCCGAGATCATGACCCCCCGCACCGACGTGACCGCCATCGAGGCGGACGACCCGATCGAGGAAGCGCTCACCGCCGGCGTTGACGGCGGGTATTCCCGTATCCCGGTATACGACGGCGACATCGACCACATCATCGGCATCCTGTACATCAAGGATCTTCTGCCGTATGTCGGCCGTTCGCTGCCGGA
>JAJXDX010000042.1:0-5569 GCA_021640185.1 Oscillospiraceae bacterium
GGTCTTGTCGCTCGGCGTGGCGGTCGTGCAGGTGCTGTCCTGCACCATGATCGGCTACGGGCTGGCACGCTTTCGTTTCCCCGGCAGCCGCCTGCTCACCGCGGCGGTGATCGTGATCATCCTCGTGCCGTTCCACGTGATCGGCATCGCGCAATATCTCGGGTTCGTCTATTTCGGCATCGGCAGCTGGACGGTCGACCTCGTGGACAGCTTTTGGCCGATGCTGATCCTGGCCGCCACCGGCCTCGGCATCAAGGAAGGGCTGTACATCTACCTTTTGCAGCAGTTCTTCCGCTCCATCCCCCGCGCGCTGGAGGAGGCCGCCTACATCGACGGCGCAGGCACGTTCTGCACCTTTTTCCGCGTCATGCTGCCCAACGCCCGCACGATGATGATGATGATCTTCCTGTTCTCGTTCTGCTGGCAGTGGACGGACACCACCTATTCCGGCGTGTATCTCAACGAATTGCCGGTGTTCGCCAACACGATCCAGACCTTTTATATCCGCGTGGGGCTGAACGCCGATATGCTCGGCACCAACATCACCCGCAACGCCATGGCCATCCTGATTCTGATCCCGCTGCTCGTCCTGTTCGGCTTCGTGCAGAAGCTGCTGGTCAAGAGCATGACCCTTTCCGGCATGGCGAACTGACGGTAAGGAGGAACGAACGATGCGCATCCCCTGTGCCGTCCTGCCGCGCCTGCCGTGCGCGGTTTTGGCTGCCGTCCTGCTCTGTGCGGCATTTTCCGGCTGCGGCCGGACGGCAGCGGAAAGCAGCGCTTTGCCCGATCCCGAAACAACGGAGCATGAGGTGACGACGATGACGATAGCGACCACGGTAAGCACGACGGCGGATCCGTTCGGTACGCAGCCGGACAAAACGGCAGCCGAAACGGATCGCCGCACGTCCGCACGTATGACCGCATCGACCGCGGCGCGGCAGACCGCGTCAAGCCCGGCGCAGACGGGAAAGCCGACGCAGTCTGCCGCGACGACGTTCAAAAAAAGCGAACGAAACGTGGAGCGCATCGGTCGCTTCGCGGCGGACGGCGACGGCGCGTGGCTGTTCGAATGGTCGGGCAGCACGGTGACCGCCGGGTTCACGGGCACGGGGATCGGCATCCGTTTGGCGGTCGTCAAGGGCGGCCCGTACGGCGAGGAGGACTATCTCAACGTGTCGGTCGACGGCGGCACGCCCTTCGTCCTAACGGTGAAGAAGGGCGTCACATCCTACCGGCTGGCCGACGGTCTGCCAAATGGCTATCATCATGTGCGCGTCACCAAACGGACCGAGGCGCAGTTCGGCTGTCAGCTGCGCTTCTCCGGCTTCGACTATGGTGACGGTGAGCCTGCGCCCGCCCCGGCACGCCGGGAGCGGAGGATCGAGATCTACGGCGATTCCCTCTCGGCCGGCTACGGCAACGAGGGCACACAGCCGGGCTTCCGCCTGCCGGAGGAGAACGCCGATCTGACCTACGGCGCCCTGACGGCCGCGGCGCTCGGTGCCGAATACACCACGGTCGCGCTGTCCGGCCACGGCATGGCACTCAGCCTTTCCGGCTCCAAAACGGAGGTGCTGCCGAAATACATGGCGCGCACCCTGTATAAGGATAACATCGCCTACCGTTTCGATGCGCCTGCGCCGCAGGCGGTCATCGTCAACTTGGGCACGAACGACTATGCCGCCGGTGTGGCGGATGCCGACTATTATCAGGCTTATCTCACGTTTTTGTCCGATCTGCGCCGTAAATACCCCAGGGCGTACATCGTCTGCACCACCTGCGGCGGTACGGACAAGGCGGTGGATATCCTCGAACGGGTCGTGCAGGTCCGTCGGGATAAAAATAAGGACAGCCGCATCGCGCATTTCGTCGGGATCATCGAGGACCCGGACGGCGCGTTCGGCTCGGACGGGCATCCGTCGGTGTACGGACACCGGCAGCTGGCGGAGCAGCTGACCGCCTTCCTGCAGGAAGAGCTCGGCTGGTGATCACGGCTTTTTCGCCCGCCTTGCGGGCGTGAGGGTATCCGTCGACAGGCGTGCGTCCCCTTGTCTGTCGATGGAAAAAAACAGAGCATTTTGACCGGCGGGGAAAGGAGGATCGGGCATCCGTCGGTCTGCGCGCATAAGAATATCATTTCGTTAGGAGGAAAAACAATGCACACAAGAGCAAATTGGCAAAAGCACTTGGCCGTTTTTGCCGCGGTGGCGCTGCTGCTCGGCTCTCTCGGCGTGTGCCGCTCGATGTTCGCCGCGGCGGACGGCGATAACCTGCTATCCGACCTCACCGGTAAGCTGGATGCCAACTACACGGTCAAGGACGGCGTGATCACGGTCAGCGATGCCGTGGGCGCGAACGACCATTTCCCGACGTATGCCGGGATCACGCTGGACGCGAACAAGACCTATACCTACGCATATACCGTCAATTTCAGCGATGTTTCTGCCGGACAGGTGCGTCTGCCGATCCGTAAGGGCGCAGGGTTCGATCAGGGCCAGTGGCTGGCCGTTTGGTTCGATCTCAAGCAGGTGCGTCTGGCCGAGGATTTTTGGTCTAACGTCGGCGGCGTGGCCGGCACGCAGGAGATCAAGGCCAACACCGACTATCGGTTCAAGATCGTGACCGAGCCGAAAAAGGTCACGGTCTATGTCGATGATGTCAAGATCGTTGAAAGGGACTATACCTACACCGTCACCGACGGCACCGTCGGCCTCGGCGGCTGGGGTCTGAAGAACTATACGCTCAAAAACGTGTCCCTCACCGAGCAGAAGGCGGCCGAGCCGGAAAAAGTGAACCTGCTTTCCGACCTCACCGGTAAGCTGGATGCCAACTACACGGTCAAGGACGGTACGATCACGGTCAGCGACGCCGTGGGCGCGAACGACCATTTCCCGACGTATGCCGGGATCACGCTGGACGCGAACAAGACCTATACCTACGCATATACCGTCAATTTCAGCGATGTTTCTGCCGGACAGGTGCGTCTGCCGATCCGTAAGGGCGCAGGGTTCGATCAGGGCCAGTGGCTGGCCGTTTGGTTCGATCTCAAGCAGGTGCGTCTGGCCGAGGATTTTTGGTCTAACGTCGGCGGCGTGGCCGGCACGCAGGAGATCAAGGCCAACACCGACTATCGGTTCAAGATCGTGACCGAGCCGAAAAAGGTCACGGTCTATGTCGATGATGTCAAGATCGTTGAAAGGGACTATACCTACACCGTCACCGACGGCACCGTCGGCCTCGGCGGCTGGGGTCTGAAGAACTATACGCTCAAAAACATCTCCCTCACCGAGGAAGCCTCCGCCGGCCCGGTCATCGATCAGGCGGCGGTCGACGCGGTCAAGGAGCTGATCGCGGGCATCGGCACGGTGACGGCCGACAGCGGCGAGCAGATCCGCGCGGCACGCGCGGCGTATGACGCGCTGAACGACGACGAAAAGGCGCTGGTGGATAACCTCGACGTGCTGACGGCGGCGGAGAGCGCCTACACCCTGCTGACCGCCTCGGCGGATATGCACTATTACCCCGTCGGGATGAACGATCTGCTGGGCTATAACCACTGGCAGGGCGCGGGCTTCCTCACCACGTCCGCGAATGCGGGCGGCGGCGTGCATTTCCAGTGGAAGGGCGCCGGGACGAACATCCGCATGGGCATCAATAAGTCCCTCAAGCTCGACGGCGCACATCTGGAACTGCTCAATTACAACGTGACCGCCGGCGGCCGCGTGGCGTTCTATTTCGCCAACATGACCGACGAGGGCTATTCGCAGCTCAACACGGCCTACGGTTATAAGTTTGCTCCGATGGCGATCGTGCTGGATACGCAGAAGGGCACGATCGAGTATATGTCGGTGGACTGGACGCCGGATCCGAACGACCCCAGCATCACCGGCACGGTGATCGCCAACGAGATCGCTCGGTCCGACGCGCTCAAAGCGTCGGCGCTGTCCGGCAAGAGCATCGGCCTGCGCCTGAAGGCCAATGGCGACGGCAGCTGGCAGGTGACGGTCGCCGGGGTCACCGGTACGATCACCAAGGCGATGCTCGATACCGCTACGCTGCTCAGCGATCCCGATAACGCGTACCTGACGCTCAGCGTCAACGGCGACGGCAACACGCTGTCGTTCGATCTCATCTCGCTGCACGGCGGACGCGAAACGTGCGCCGGCGACCTGACCCGCGAGGAAACGGCCGCCGTCGATGCCGTGATCGCACAGATCGCGGCCATCGGCGAGGTGACCAAGGACAGCGCCGATCGGATCGAGGCCGCCGAGGCCGCCTATGCGGCCCTGAGTGCGACGCAGCAGGGTCTGGTCAATAACTACGGCACGCTGCGCGCGGCGCGCCTGATGCTCGACCGCCTCACCGCGTCCGATCCCTACAAGGACGTGTACTACTACGGCTTCACCACCGACGACCTGATGGGCACCAACCACTGGGGCAGCAATTTGACCTATGCGAACGGCGAAAAGGGCGGCGTGCATTTCAAGTGGGCGCCCGGCGGGACGGATGTCCGCATGGGCATCGACCGCGCCATGGCCCTCGACGGCCTGCATCTGGTGTTCGACGGGCTGAAGATCACCTCCGGCAGCACCATGGCCTTCTATCTGGCGGATCTGTTCGATTTCGACTGGGCGGAGATGTATTCGCAGTTCACCAACGGCAGCCCGCTGGCGCTGCTGCTCGATACCTCGGCCGGGACGCTCTCCGTCGCGTGGCGCGATGACGGGGGCACCAAAACACAGGTGCTGATCCAAAGCTCCTCGCTGACGTACGGGATGCTCAGTCAGGTGCAGTTCGACCTCAAGATCACGAAAAACGCGGACGACGATAACTACACCGTGCGCGTCCTCGACGCGACCGGCACGATCACGCCGGAGATGCTCGCCCGGGCGAAGAACCTGACGAAGCTCGATAAGGTGTATCTGACCGTCTGCCCGTGGGGACAGAACGTGAACATGGAATACACCCTGCGTGCGCTGCACGGCGGCGACACCGTCTGCGCGGACGAGATCGGCGAAGCGCAGAAGGAACAGCTCGATGCCGTCGTCGCTTTGATCGATGCCGTGTATAACGAACGCGGGCAGATCGATGCCGCGTCCGGTGCCAAGATCGATAAGGCGTGGGCGGCTTACGGGGAACTGCCGGAAGAGCTGCGGTCCGTCGTGTCCAACCTTGCCCGGCTGAATACCGCCGACGAGGTCTGGATGGTCGTCGACGCCATCGAGAACATCGGGACGGTCACGCTCGACAGCAAGGAGGATATCACCGTCCTGCGGGCGGAATATAAGGCCCTCGGGCCGGAGAAGCGTCCGCTGGTCGGCAACTACGGCAAGCTGAATGCCGCGATCGCGACGCTGTACGGCCTCGAAAAGGAAGCGGCGATCAAGGCGATGCAGAACGGCGGCAAGGATGACGGCAAGAACGACGGCAAAAACGACGGTCCGGACAAGGCCCCGACCACCGGCGTCGCCATGGCTGCCGCCGCGCTGCCGGTGCTGGCTGCGGCCGCCGGCTGTGCCTTCGTGCTGCGCCGCAAGCGTGAACGATAAGAAGGGAAGGGTGATCA
>JAJXDX010000042.1:5579-9991 GCA_021640185.1 Oscillospiraceae bacterium
AAAAAACGCGCATGGTTATCTGCCGGGCTGTCCGCCGCGATCGGCGCGGCGATGCTGCTGACGCCCCTTTCCGCGGCAGCGGAGGGCAGCGGCTATCTGGACAACTCCGATCTGATGCCGAAATATGTCGATGACGCGCAGGTCACGCTGGAGGATTCCGGCGGCGGTCTGCAAAGCCCCGATTGGGTCAAATCCATGATCATCGCCGAGGTGGTCATCGCCCGTGCGACCGAGGAAGGCACGTTCCAAGCGGCCGTCAAGGTGCTCGACCACTACCGCGAGATGGGCGTCAACACGATCTGGCTGACCCCGTTCATGGATACCAGCCAGAACACCGGCGGCCACTACGGCAATTTCGGCCCGCACACCGTCGACCCTTCGCTGACTGGCTGCGATAACTATGCCGACAGCTGGCAGGTCGTCAAGGCCTTCGTCGACGAGGCGCATAAGCGGAACATCCGCGTCATCTCGGATATGGTGACGTGGGGCGTGGAGTGGAACGCGCCGCTGTACACGGAGCATCCGGAATGGTTCGCCGGCACGTCCGCTTGGGGCGGCTACAGCTTCAACTGGAACAACGCGGATCTGGTCGCGTGGTTCAAGGGCGAGCTGCTCAAATACGTGACGGACATCGGCTTCGACGGCTTCCGCTGCGACTGCGAGCCGGGGACGACCGGCTATTCGCTCTATCGCGAGATCCGCGAGGCGGCGCTGGCGAAGGGGCAGAAGATCGCGGTCTTCTCCGAGAACACGAACGAGCGGCTGGAGCCCGCCTACGATTTCGATGAGCATTCCAGTGCCGCCCACACGTGGGATATGTACGATATGTACATCGAATGGCTGGACATCGTCGAATCGACGAAGAAGGGCTACGGTCTCGGCACCGAGAACCTCGAGATCTGGGACGAAGCCGGCACCGCCCGCTTCTATGCCTTCAATATGTCCTGCCACGACAATAAGTACGCCGTCAACGGCAATATGGTCAATTTCGCCTATCAGGCGCTGCTGTCGCCCTTCATCCCGATCTTCTTCATGGGCGACGAGTTCATGAACCCGCAGCGCGGTAACTCCACCACGTTCCTCACGCCGCTGCAGCTGTCGCTGCTCGACGATCCGGACGGGCAGGAGCGCGCGTTCTACGAGCGGGTCAAGCAGATCATCCGCATCCGCCTGCAATATCCGGAGATCTTCACCTATTTCCCGGAGAACCACCGCGACAGCAACATCTGCGCCGTGGAGGCCGTGGGTCTGGAAACGCTGAACGGCTATGCCCGCTACGGCGACGGCAAGGCGCTGCTCGTGATCCCGAACAATAACGTCCACGATACCGAAAGCGCCTTCACCGTGCGCATCCCCTACACCGAGATGGGCATGGAGAACAACACGGAATACACCGTCAAAAACGCCGTCACCGGCGAGGTGGTGGCCAAGGGCGACCGGGTGACGCTGTACGATTTTAAAGCCAAGGTCGGGTCGACGGACGTGGCCGTCTATCTGGTCGAGCCCACCGGCAAAACGCTCCCGGCGCAGGTGCTGGGCGCGTCCGACGAAAAGACGGACGGCTCCGCCTCCGGCAGCACCGGTGCTGATGCCTCTGCGGCCGACGGCTCTGCCGATAGCACCGGCACGGTGACCGATGGCTCCTCTGCCGCTGCCGACACCGGCACGGCGGGCAAGACCGACGCGGCCGATGCCGCGCAGGATCGCCCCGCCACCGGGGTCAGCACCGCGTGGGCCGTCGCGGCCGCGTTGTGCGCCGCCGCGGGCGGAACGCTCGCCTTCGTCCTGCGCCGCAAAAAGCTGCGCGCCTGACGGACTGCCGATCGGCGGCTGTCCTCCGGCGGCGGGGAGCTCCCCGCCGCCGGTCCTCCCGCCGGAAAGGACCGATGATCATGGAAGATCAAAAGCTCGCACTGCTCGATCGGTACGACCCTTCGTGGGCGATGACGCCGTTTTGGCAGGGCGATACCGTGTATAACGAAAGCGTCGTGCTGATCCCGGACGAAAACGGCGTCATGCGCGCCCCGCTGTTCTATCGGGCCGACCGGATCCTGTCGGTGCGGGACGATACGCTGTGTCGCGTGTTCACGCCGGGGGTCGACTATACGCTGGCAGATAACTGCCTGTGCGCCCTGCCCGGCTCGGCCATGCCGCACTTCACGTATGACGAGTTCTATTGTCCCGGCCGTGTCGGCGAGGATGTCATGGACTGGGACTTCGGCGGCCATCAGCGCGTGGCGGGCGGCCACTTCTTCTATCCCAAAAATCTGCACGTCACCTATACGCACACAGACCCTTGGCCGTTCGCCGTCCCGCCCTTCAAGGGCGATCGGCTGCCGCGGCTGATGGAAAAGCTCACCACCTGTCAGGTGTTGACCGCCGTGTTCTACGGCGACAGCGTCACCAGCGGCGACGAGGTCAGCGGTTTTCTGAACATCCGCCCCTATCAGCCGATCTGGACATCGATGTTCTGCAAGCGCCTGCAAAGCGTGTATGGCTGCGTCACGCACGAGATCGATACCGCCCTCGGCGGAACGGACACCTTCTGGGGCTTGGAGCACGCCCGCAGCCGCGTGGCGGCCTTTGCCCCGGATCTTGTGCTGCTTGGCTTCGGCAATAACGATCGTGCGCCGGTGGAGGAATACATCGGCCGCATCCGGCAGATCATCTCTGCCGTGCGCGAGGTCAGCCCGCACACCGAGTTCATCCTCGTCGACCCGATGACGCCCAACCGCCACATCGCCCGCAGCACCGACCATTACCGCTGGTATGCGCTGCAGGACAGCTATGCCCTCGCGCAGCACGCGCTGGAGCGGGAGCTGCCCGGCGTGGCGGCGCTGGAGCTGATGCAGCTGCATCTGGATATGCAGACGCGCAAGCGCTTCATCGATATCAACGCCAACAACATCAACCACCCGAACGATTTCTTCTATCGCGTGATCGCACAGGCGTGCGCCGCGCTCGTCATCCCGCCGGAGCGCCGGTGATCCCACGGCAGATCTTTTTGACATAGCCAAAAAGGTCTGCCATTTTTCGTTTCTCCTCTTGACTTTAAGGAAAGAAAAGCATATAATCGAAAACGAAAGCAAATAAAGCCGAAAGCAACGTTTCGAAAGTTGCCTGTTTCGGAAAGGAGAAACCAAATGAAAAACGGAAAACTGTCCGTCGCCCTGATCGGCGCGGGGCGCGCCGGCATGATCCATGCGCGCAACCTGCGCGCATCGGTGCCGCACGCCGTGCTGACCACCGTGGCCGATCCCGTGGAGGAGGCCGCGCGCGCCGCGTGTGCGGAGTTGGAGCTTTCGGGCTACCGCACCGACTATCACGATGTGCTGGCCGACGAAACGGTCGACGCCGTCGTGGTCGTCACCCCGACAAAGTACCATTGCGAGATCGTGGAAGAAGCCGCGCGCGCGGGCAAGCACATCCTGTGCGAAAAGCCGATGGCCATGACGGTCGAGGAATGCGAGCGCATGGAGGCGGAAACGGCGCGCTGCGGCGTAAAATTGCAGCTGGCGTTCATGCGCCGCTTCGATCAAAGCTTCATGCGGGCCAAGCAGGTGGTGGACAGCGGCGCGATCGGCGACGTGGTCATGGTGCGTTCGAACACGCGCGGCCCCAGCATCCCCAAGCCGTGGATGTACGATATCAGCAAAAGCAACGGCCCGCTCGCGGAGGTCAACAGTCACGATATCGATACGCTGCGCTGGTTCACCGGCAGCGAGTTCGCCAGCCTGTACGCCATCGGCGGCAACTACCGCTGCCCGGACGCACGCGCCGATTTCCCGGATTTCTACGATAACGTGGTGATGACCGCCACGTTCCGAAACGGGATGCAGGGCTGCATCGACGGTGCGCAGGGCGTGCTGTACGGCTACGACGCGCGTGTCGAGATCCTGGGCACGCGCGGCTGCATCTTCCTCGGCAAAACGCGCGAGGACGCGGTGACGGTCTGCACGGCGGATATGCACGCCACCGAGGAGTTCATGAACAGCTGGCGCTTCCTGTTCAAGGACGCGTATCTGGAAGAGGATACGGCCTTCGTGCGCTGCGTGCTGGAGGACAGCGCGCCGCTGATCACCGGGCACGACGGCAAGATGGCCGTGAAGGTGGTCAATGCGGGCAACCGCTCCATCCGCGAAAAACGTGTGATCACTTTGGACTAAGGAGGACTTGACGATGCGGGCAGCAAGGATGTATGATAAAAACGATCTGCGCGTAGAGGAAGTGGCCATGCCGGAGATCGGCGAGGAAGAGGTCCTCCTGCGCGTGCGTGCGGCGGCGATCTGCGGCACGGACGTGCGGATGCTCGGCAACGGCTATCCCGGCATCGCGCCGGAAACGCCCCGTATCTTGGGACACGAGGTCAGCTGCGAGATCTGCCGCGTCGGCAGCCGCGTGACCGGCTACAC
>JAJXDX010000043.1 GCA_021640185.1 Oscillospiraceae bacterium
ATCACGCTGCCGATGCTGATGTTCTCCTCGGCCGTCCCGATCCCACCGAACTGCGCCTGTGCGGGATCGAACGCGCGGCGCATCCCCATGCCCCGCAGCGCCTCCGTCAGCTCCGTGCCGTATTCGGCCGCGAACTGCACGATCCCGACCCGCGCGCTCCCGTCGGTGTCGGGCGCGCTCAGCATGGCGTGCAGCGCTTTGCCGTCCAGCGACGCAACGAATTCGTCCAGCGTCACGCCCTCGTCCGGCAGCAGCGCGGCAAAGGCATATCGACCGCCCGCATACGGTTTCATAAAGCCGACGGCATTTTTGCCGTGCAGCAGCATCCCTTCGCTCCCCCACATCAGCCGCGCATCGCGCTTTTGGCCGTCCTGCGTGGTGAACACGGCATCCGTGATGTTGTTCTTCCGATACGGCTCGCCCCATTTCGCCGCAAAAGCGAGGGCGTTGACCAGCACCATCACGCTTTGCGGCGGCAGCTCCGGCAGCAGATCGCGGATCGTGCCGTCCGTGTTTTTCTCCACCCAGCGGTTGATCTCGCGGCGCGTTCCCTCGTCAAAGGCCGCCGCGCGGATCTCTGCCCCCAGATAGTCGGCGTTTTTCTGCAAAAAATCCGGTCGGACGGAAAGCGACGCATCGTTTTTGAACCAGATCGCGTCCGCCGGACGCAGCTGCGCGTCCCCGTCCTGCGGCAGATCCCGCAGCAGGCGGCACAGCACCTCATTCGTCTGCTGTGCCGTCAGGCCGAGCGTGCGCTCCATCTCGTCCAGCGTTTCGCCCTCCGCGCCGTTTTCCGTCATCCCCAGCGCACACAGGATGCTCAGGGGCGAAAGCAGCGTGTTCTCCCCGCTTTTGCCGCACGCCTGCAGCAGCCGCACGGCCAGATCGGTCATGCGCTCGTTCTGCTGCCGGACGGTGTCGGCATCGGCCGAGGCGCTCACGGTCTGCGGAACGACGCCCTTCATCAGATCGGTCGAGCGCGCCCTGCCGCACCCGGCGATCCCGGCGGTCAGACAAACTGCCAGCAGCAGCGCCGGCAAACGATAGCTCTTTTTCATCGTTTCTTCCTCCTTATCGGTACGGCACTTCGGTCTCCGGCAGCGTTTTCCATTCCGCGGTGGCGGTCAGGATGTCGATGATCCGCCGGCAGGTCTGCAAAAAGCGCTGCCCCTGCTCGTTGTCCGCGGTAAAGGTATCATTGATTCCCCTCGCCGCGATCGTTTTTTCCTCCTGCCCCGTCCGCACGGTCAGGATCAGCGTCATGGGCGGCTTGGCGGCCGTCCCGCCCCCGTGCGGGTCGTAACTGTCCGGGTACGCTGCGGCATCCAGCACCTCCAGCAGCGCCCGGATCTCTTTTTGCTCCTCCGGCGGCAAAAAGCACGTCGTGCGGTAGCGCATCGGATCCGCGGCGTTCGCATCGCGGATCAGCAGCCCCGTCCGGCTGTCATAAGAGCATTCGCCCCTGTCCCACGTCAGCGCAAAGCTGAATGCTTCCGTCCCGCCGCCGTTCACCGTGCCGCTGCCGTCGGTATTCTTGGCCGGTTTTTCACCGCCGTTCGTCTGCCGCGGCAGCACGGCAACTACTGCGGCGGTCACGATGCACAACGGCAGGAACGCGGACAGCACGGCCATGCGCATCCGCCTGCGGCGGCGGATCTGCTGCCCGCTGCGGCGCAGCACCTCCGCCTTGCACTCGTTCAGATCTCTCAACAAAGCAGATCACTCTCCTCCAGTATCCCGCGCAGCGCCTTTTTGGCCCGATAGAGCAGGTTATCCACCTGTTTTTTGCTCTTTTTCATCACCCGGGCAGCGTCGGCATAGCTCATTTCCGCAAAAAACACCAGATGGATCGCCGTGCGCTGATCCTCCGGCAGCTGCGCCAGCGCGGCGTTCACCGCGTGCTTGCGCTCATCGGCCAGCACTTCCTCCTCCAGCGCCCGCTCGTCGGCCTGCTCACCGGCCTCGTCGAGCGGGGCGGTCGGCAGCACCTTGCCGTGCCGCAAAACGTCCAGCGCCCGGCACCGGCCGCGCATATACAGGTACGTTTTCAGCGGCACGCGGAAGTCGTAGCGGTGCCGGTGCACGATCAGGTCGGCAAACACGTCGATGGCGATGTCCTCCGCGGTGTGGACATCGTGCACGTACCGGTCCGCAAAAAACACCAACCCGCGGAACAGCTCCGCCATGATCTCGTCAAAGGCCTGCTCCTCCCCGGCCAAAAACCGGCGGTAGGCATCCGTCGCGCTGTCCATCTCCATTCCCTCCCGACCGGGGCCGCGTCCGGCCCCGTCATCCATTATACGGCCGAACCGCGCAGATCCCTTATTTTTTCGTCAAAAAAACCTCCGCGTTCCCGTTGCGGGCGCGGAGGTCTGCTTTCTTTTATTCGTCGTCGTGCGGCGGATCGACCGGATCGGTCGGGCGCGCGTTCGCCTGCCGAAGGCCGCTGCCCTTCATGTCCGGGACATATTCCAAAATGTCCCCCGGCTGACAGTCCAGCGCATGGCAGATCGCTTCCAGCGTCGAAAAACGCACTGCCCGCGCCCGGTTGTTCTTCAAAATGGACAGGTTGGCCAGCGTGATCCCGACCTTATCGGAAAGCTCCGTCAGGCCGATCTTCCGCTTCGCCATCATCACATCCAGATTGATCATGATCCCCATTTTCGTCGCTCCAGTCTATAACTATGCGTTAGTTGCGCCTCGCGTCCGGGTCTGGATCGATGCGTCAGCCGATCCGTCGCTCCAGTCTATAACTATGCGTTGAACTTATCCCGCGCCCCGGCCTGCCGCGATGCGTCAGCCATTCCGTCGCTCCAACCTGTACTATGCGTTAGCTGCGCCCCGTGTCCGGATCCGGATCGATACGTCAGCCGTTCCGTCGCTCCGGTCTATACGATGCGTTCGTCCCCGCCCGTGCCTCGCTCTGTCCAAAAACGGGTCAGATCGTCATGTCGTTTTCTTCCTTATAGGCGTTCGCCTGCCGGAACAGCTCCGCGAACACCAGCAGCACGGCGCCCGCCAGCACGAACACGACGAACAGCACCGCCATGAAGAACTTCGACATCCAAAACATCGTCGCGAAATAAAACAGCGCCAACACCAGCACCTCGGCCGCCATCACGCGCATCCGCCGCACCGTATCGGCCGAAAACACACAGTTGCGGTTGACGTTGCGCATGATCCCCCGCGCCTGCCAAAAGATCAGCTCCGCCATCACGCCGGAATAACTCAGGATCACCAGATACCGCGTATAATATTCGTCGCGCATCGGCCGATCCGTGATCCATGTGATGGAGAACGGCAGCGAGGCGACCAGCAGCGGGATCACCACCAGCATCGCGATCAGCGCGATCTCGATAAATCGGCTAAGTCCATTTTTTCCGATCAGCTTCATTTTACTTGCTCCTTTATCGTCGCCTTCCGTGTCGTCTGCCATTATACCGTTTTTCGATAAGTTTGTCAAGCCCGTCGACATGGCGGGGTCAACTTTTGTTCGGCCGTTCCAAAAACAGCTTGCGCGTGATAAAATTGTACACCATCACGATCGCAGTCGCAACGATCTTGACCAGCCGGTAGTCGAACGCCAGCCAGTCCACGCCCAATTTCATGATCCCGGCGGTCAGCCCCAGACCGATGACGCTGAACACGACGAACAAAAGCAGATCGCGCACCCGGCTGTGGGCCTTGTCCACGTCGAACACGAACAGCGTGCTCAGCACATAGTTCACGATCACCGAAACGGAGAACGAGATCGTGGCGGACAGCAGATAATACACCTTCGCGTATTCGGTCAGCACGTTCAGGATCCCGTAATCGATCAAAAAGCACAGCACGCCCACGCCGCCGAAGCGGACGATCTGCCGGATCAGCTTTTTCATGCGTTCTCCGTCCCCTTATCCGCCGTTTCCCGCTGACGGATCAGCTGCAGACGGAACTCGAATTCGCGGCGCTCCTTCTGCACGATGGTGTCCAAGATCATCCCGGACGAGAACGAGATCAGCGCCCCCATCATCACGAACCCCAGCACGATCAGCGTCGGGAAATTCGGCACCAGCCCCGTGCGGATATACGGCACCAGCACGACCGGGATGAACACAGCCACGGCGATGACGGTCAGCAGCGCCGCGATCAGCGCGAAGAAGCCGAACGGACGGTAGTTCTTCCACAGCCGCGCGATCGTGCGCAGCACGCGCAGGCCGTCGGATACGGTATTGAGCTTGGAAACGCTCCCCGCCGGACGGTCGCGATAACCGACGATGACATTCTCGATCGCCATGTTGTGCTCCACGGCGTGGATCGTCATCTCCGTCTCGATCTCGAACCCGTGCGACAGCACGGGAAAGCTTTTGACGAACTGATAGCTCATCGCCCGGTAGCCGGTCATGATGTCCTTGACCTTGCAGCCAAAAATCGTGTTGATCGCCGCACGGACGGTACGGTTGCCCATGTTGTGGAAGGGGCGCTTGTTCTGCGTGAAATAGGTCGACGACAGCCGGTCGCCCACGACCATGTCGGCGCCGCGCTCCAAAACGGGGCGCACCATGGCGGCGGCATCCTCCGCCGGATAGGTATCGTCCCCATCCACCATCAGATAGCACTGCGCATCGATCTCGCGGAACATCCGGCGGATGACGTTGCCCTTGCCCTGCTGGTGCTCATAGCGCACCACCGCCCCGGCCGCACGGGCGATCTCGTCCGTGCCGTCGGTCGAATTGTTGTCGTAAACGTAGATGACGGCCTCCGGCAGCGCGGCACGGAAATCGTGCACCACCTTTTCCACGGTCTTGCTCTCGTTATAACAGGGGATCAGAACGGCGATCTTGTCCATATCAGTCTTCTCCTTCCGGTACGTTTTTCACCGTGCCGAACAGGTGATGCCCCGCCTCGGCAAACAGGAACGGCGTGCCGCAGAACACGGCGTAGGCATAGCGGAACTCGGAATACACCGGCGTGGCCACCAGCAGCGTCAGCACCACGGCCAAAAACGGCACGGTGACGAACAGCGCCGCCCGGTCGCGCCGCACGAGGGCCAGCAGCGCCAGCAGAACGATGCCCCACACGTGCAGCCCGATGCAGACGAACGGCTGCAGCGCCGGCAGCTCGCTCCACGCGTTCCGGTATCGGTCGAACAGCGTCAGCGCCCGCGGTGATGCTACGCTAGTTTCGATGCCGAGTCGGTTCTCCGCCACGTCTTTGCCCCAGATCCAGTAGTGGTATCCCGCGTTCCAATAGCCAAGCGTCTGATCGATCCAAGCCTCCAGATATTTGTGCGGATATCTCAGCCCGATCTGCAGATAGCAACGGATAAAATCGCCGCGCCGCGTGTGCAGCAGATCCTGCCTGCCGCTGTCGCGGACAAGGTTTTTGATCGGGTCGGAGATCCACCCGTCATACGCCGAGGGGACGGCATCCAGATCGATCACCTGACCCAGCAGTGCCTTCTGCTCCTCGGTCAGCGGTTTGCCGTCGGCCACGACGCGGGCGATCTGCTGCACCGGGATCGACAGGGATTCGACCGTGTCCGGCTGCGTCACGTGCAGAGCATCCAGCACCGGATGCTTGAGCACGAACGAAACGGCCAACGTCCCCAGCAGCACGAAGGTCATCGCCTTTTTGCCCCGCCGGAAGAACAGCACCGCGAACGCGATCAGTGCGACGGTGAACGCGACCATCCCGTTGCTGCGCAGCAGACACACACCGAGGGCCGAAACGACCGTCAGCACGACGTTCGGTACGGGATGCCGCCCGATATTTTTCAGCACCCGATAGCTGCCGAGCGCGAACAGCAGCACCACCCCGCCGAACAGTACATCCTTCCATACGGTGAAGCTGTAGCTGATATGATACGGCAGCAGGAGATAGGCCAAAAACGCCAACATGGCGAATAGCCGATCGCGCGTCGCCTGCCACAGCGTGAACACGGCGAAAGCAAAGATGAAGCCCATCACCGCGATCTGGAACACGGTGTACGTCGCCACGGCAGCGTTGATGTTCCCAAACAGCGCCATGCCGATGTTCATCAGCAGATGGATGATCTGTGTGTGATAATACGGATGATGGTTAGAATACGTATGGGTCATGGTCTGCCGTACCTGGCTCGTACTGTCGGCCGTCAGCACAGCGGGATATTGCGTCAAAAACAGCACCGTGACGTTGACGGCGACGATGATCGCCCACGCCCCGAACAGCACCCAAAGATCGCGCCGGCACGGCGGTGCGACCGCTGCCGCGCCGTTTTTTCCACGGCCGGCCGCACGCTCGGCCAAAAATGCGACGATCTCGCCGAATACGACATAGCCGCCACCCAAAAGCCCGGCTGCCTTCAGGCAGCGCAACAGATGCCCGACGGCGTTCAGCGCACCGACCGAGGTGAAGAATTTATAGTTCGCCGCCGTCACCGCGACCGACAGCAGCACGGCACACGCCACGGCGGCCGCCCGCGTGCCGCGCGAGAGCATCTCCCGCAGCGGCTGCTTTTTCCCGTTCGCGATCAGACACATCGCCGCAAACAGCCCCACCAGCAGATATGCCGAATATTGTGCCCTCGTGTCGGTCAAGATCGCACACCAGATAAAGATCAGGCAAGCCTTGACGACGGAGATCATCCCTTTTCGCATTCCTTTTCCCCCAAAAACCATATCGTTGTTCTTCCCTATTATAGCGTTCGTCTCGCCGTCTGTCAACCGGCGATCGAACGCTCGGTCGCCGCCAGACGGAAAAAGCCCCGGCACGGGGATCCGTTGCCGGGGCGTCAGTTCAGCCGCTTTTCCTGCGGCTCTCCGCTTTCAGGCGCTGCTCCTTCGACAGGATGCGCTTGCGCAGACGGATCGACTTCGGCGTGACCTCGACCAATTCGTCGTCGTTGATGAACTCCAGCGACTGCTCTAAGCTGAGCACGGTCGGCGGCGTCAGCCGCAGCGCCTCGTCCGATCCGGCGGCGCGGGTGTTCGTCACGTGCTTCTTTTTGCACACGTTGACGACGATGTCCTCATCCTTGGGCGATTCGCCGACGATCATGCCCTCGTATACCGGCACGCCGGGGCCGACGAACAGCGCGCCGCGGTCCTGCGCGTTGAACAGGCCGTAGCCGCTCGTCTCGCCCGTTTCGTGCACGACCAGCGAGCCCTGCACGCGCTGCGGGATATCGCCGCGATACGGCTCGTAGCCGTCGAAGATGCTGTTCATGATGCCGTTGCCGTTCGTGTCGGTCAAAAACTGCTGCCGGTAGCCCATCAGCCCGCGCGCCGGGATGCGGAACTCAAGGTGGCTCATGCCGGTGTCGCGCGTACCCATGTTCACGATCTCCGCCTTGCGGGAGCCGAGCTTTTCCATCACCGCGCCGACGTACTGCTCCGGTACCTCGATCACCAGCAGCTCGATCGGCTCCAGCAGCGTGCCGTCCGCCGCGTGCTTATAGATGACCTGCGGACGGCTGACCGCGAACTCGTAGCCCTGCCGCCGCATCGTCTCGATCAGGATGGACAGACTAAGCTCGCCGCGCCCGGACACCTTGAAGGCATCGGTCGTGTCCGTTTCCTCCACGCGCATGCTCACGTTCGTTTCCACCTCTTTAAAGAGGCGGTCGCGGATGTTGCGCGAGGTGACGAACTTACCGTCCTGCCCGGCGAAGGGGCTGTTGTTGACCATGAACAGCATGGAGATCGTCGGCTCGTCGATATGCACGAAGGGCAGCGCCTCCGGATGCTCCGGATCGCAAGCCGTTTCGCCGATGTTCAGATCCGTGATGCCGGTCACGGCGATCAGATCGCCGAGCCCCGCGCTCTCGCACTCCACGCGCTTTAAGCCCTCGAACTCGTACAGCTTACCGATCTTGGCGTTGACCACCGTCCCGTCGCGGCGGCAAAGCGCAACGGACTGGCCGTTCTTCACGCGGCCGCGCTCCACGCGGCCGACGCCGATCCGCCCGGTGTAATCGTCGTGGTCGATGTTCGAGAACAGGATCTGCAGCGGGCCGTCCGGATCGCCCTCCGGCGCGGGGACGTATTTTAAGATCGCCTCGAACAGCGGGCGCATATCGCCCTCGCGCACCGTCGGATCGAGCGAGGCGTAGCCGTCGCGCCCGGAGGCATACACCACCGGGAAATCCAGCTGATCCTCGTCTGCGCCCAGCTCGATGAACAGATCCAAGATCTCGTCGATCACCTCGGCCGGGCGCGCGCCGTCGCGGTCGATCTTGTTGACCACCACCACCGGACGTTTGCCCAGCCCCAGCGCCTTTTTCAGCACGAAACGCGTCTGCGGCATACAGCCCTCGAACGCGTCGACGAGCAGCAGCACGCCGTCCACCATCAGCAGGATGCGCTCCACCTCGCCGCCGAAATCGGCGTGACCGGGCGTGTCGACGATGTTGATCTTGGTATCGCCGTAATGCACGGATGTATTTTTGGACAGGATCGTGATTCCGCGCTCCCGCTCAAGATCGTTCGAGTCCATCACCCGCTCCGCCACCTGCTCGTTGGCGCGGAACGTACCGCTCTGGCGCAGCATCTGGTCGACGAGCGTCGTTTTGCCGTGGTCGACGTGGGCGATGATCGCCACGTTGCGCAGATCTTCTCTTTTTGCCATAGTTGATCGCTTCCGTTCCTCTTCACTCGAATTTCGTCGCATTAACCGTTTTAGTATAGCACGATCTGTCGCTTTTGCCAACCCCTTCTTGCTGGTCAAGCTACACAAACTTTGTCCCGTCCGGCGCGCAAGATCTCTCCCCGGGATGTATAGAACGTTCCCCGCGGCGGGATACTAACGGCAAAACCAAACAGCGGAGGGATAACATGAAGCAAAAACGGATCGTCCGCGCGCTGGCGGCCGCAGCCGCCGCGGCGCTGCTGCTGCCGCTCGGCGGCTGCGGCGACGCGGATGACAAGATCACCGTGCGGTATCTCAATTTCAAGCCGGAGATCGCCGTGCATTACGAAGAACTGGCGCGCAGCTACGAGCAGCAGACCGGCGTGCGCGTGATCGTGGACACGGCGGCCAATAACACCTACGAGCAGACCTTGGCGGCCAAAATGGCCACCAGCGAAGCGCCCACCCTGTTCCAGATCAACGGCCCGCGCGGCTACGCGGCGTGGAAGGACTACTGCGCCGATCTGAAGGACACGCAGCTGTACGCCCACCTGACGGACAAAAACCTCGCCGTGACCGACGGCGACGCGGTCGTCGGCCTGCCGTATGTGGTAGAGGGCTACGGCATCCTGTATAACAAACGCATTTTGTCCGCGTATCTGGCTCTGCCGGAGCGCGGCACCACCGTCGCCTCGGCCGACGAGATCCGCTCGTTCTCCGTCCTGTCGGCCGTCGTGCGCGATATGCAGGCGCACGCGGAGCAGTTGGGGATCCGCGGCGTGTTCGCGTCCGCGTCGCTCAAGGCGGGCGAAGACTGGCGCTATCAGACGCATTTGCCGAACGTCCCGCTGTGGTACGAATGGCAGAAGGACGGCACGCAGCTGACCGACGGCGTGCCGGAGATCCGGCTGACCTACGGCAGCGGCTTCGGCGCACTGTTCGATCTGTATCTGGACAACGCCGTCACCGACAAAAAACTGCTGGGCAGCAAAACGGTGGCCGATTCCATGGCAGAGTTCGCTTTGGGACAGTGCGCGATGGTGCAAAACGGCAACTGGGCATGGGAGCAGATCGCCGGCGTGACGGGCAACACCGTACAGGCGGAAGATCTGGGCTTTTTGCCGATGTTCATCGGCGCGCCGGACGAGGAGCGGCAGGGCCTGTGCATCGGGACGGAGAACTATTACGCCATCAATAAAAAAGCGAGCGACGAGGAGCAGAAGGCGGCGGCCGACTTCATTTGGTGGCTGTATTCCAGCACGGAGGGCAAAAAGGCGGTCACCGAAAAGCTGGGCTTCATCGCGCCGTTCGATACCTTCGACGAGGCCGAGCGCCCGACGGATCCGCTGGCGCGCGAGGTGCTGCGCTGGATGGAGCGGGATAACACCGTGAACATCCCGTGGGC
>JAJXDX010000414.1 GCA_021640185.1 Oscillospiraceae bacterium
TCACCGTGCTCGGCGTGGAGTTCTCCGCGCCGTGGATCGGCACGCTGCTGACCGGTATCTTCGCCAGCCGCGGGTCGAACTACATCTCCGACCTGATCGGTAAGCTGCAGGCGGGCAAAGTCCCCGACGCGGCCCCGAATGGCGACGAAGGATAACGGCATAAACACAAACCCCGGCGCGCACCCGATCACCGGATGCGCGCCGGTGTTTCTTTTTGCCCGGTGTTGCAGAAAAGCGTAAAAAATTTTGACCTTCGAACAGCCCGAAAAACTGCCGTTCGGGGAGCGGTTTTGACTTGCATTTGACTTGCATCATATGCCGATTTTTTCGTTTTTTTGCCCATTTTCCGCTTGCGCAGCACGCAAAAAGAGAAAAGGAAAAAGCCTCACAAACCGCTCAACTGTGCGGTTTGTGGGGCTTTTTGTTTTGGCCCGCCCGGAGGGATTCGAACCCCCGGCCTTTGGAATCGGAATCCACTGCGATATCCAGCTTCGCCACGGGCGGATATGGTGTGTCTTTCGAACACGAAACGTATTATACACCATTTTTCCGCAAATGGCAAGAGAAAAATGCGAGATCGATGAAAATTTCGGTCGCGTCAAGCAGTGTTCAGTTTTCCTGCCCGCGGAACGAGAACACGGCATTGACGTTCTGACAATAGACCACGATGTTCCCCGACTGCGTGATCAGCACGCGGGAGATGGGGTCCTCCAGCGTGGCGATCAGCTGATCGGTGTGCCGGTCGTAGATCGCTCGCTTCGTGATCACAAAGTCATCGTCGACACGAAGGATCGACCCGTAATACTGAAAAACGGGAGCCGGCGTATCCGGCGCGAGTTTAAATATGCCCCAATACACGTAACCGTCGATGAATGACAGTGTCCGGGCAGAACAGACGTCCTTTTGGACCCTTTGGATGTGATCCGGGTCGAAAAGGTCGTAATAGATCAGGTCCGTGCTGCTGCCATTGCTCTCGCCGATGTACAGCAGGCCCAGTTCCTTGTTCAGCCGAACCGTCGGGCAATAGACGCCCCACAGCAGCTGCTCTGTCTCTCCCGTAGAAAGCGACACCTTGAACACCCGACACCATTGATCGTCCTCGGTGGCGTACACGGTATCGCCGTCCAGACAAAACGACGAGATCTCGAAAGAGAAGCGATATTCCGCCACTTGCGACAGCGACTGCCGGTCGTATACCCGGATGCACTGCAGATCCGGGTAGGAGATCATCAGCCGGTCACCGTGGAGCTGCAGTTCCGCCGGGCGGCCGGGCAGATCAAAGATCGCCATGTTCTCGATGTCGTTCGCATCCATGACGCACAACCGGTTCGGCCACTTGTGGATCGTATAGACCGTGTCCCCGTCGAACGTCCAGTCGATCAGATATTCGGGGACGGTCTGCACATCATATTCCGTATCTTCCGCCCCGCTGCCGGACGGGATGGGCAGCTCTTCGGGCGGGAGCGGTGCGGTGGCGGCTGCTGTGGTCTTGGCTGCCGTGGGCAGCGTCGCGGTCGCGCGCTTCGTCGTGGCGGCAGGCTTCGTCGTGGCGGCCGTGCGCGGTCTTGCCGTCGTGGCGGCCGTCGTTTCGGCCGTCGTGGCCGCCACGGCCGCCGCGGTCGTGCTTTCGGTGGCTGAGGCCGTCATGGGTGCCGCCG
>JAJXDX010000415.1 GCA_021640185.1 Oscillospiraceae bacterium
ATCGCGATCTGCTGCGGCCCGTCCGGCACAGCCGGGGGCTGCGGCACCGGCGCGCTCTCCGGCGTTGGCACCGGTGCCGCCGGAGCGGCAGCCGGAACGGTGACCGGTGCAGCCGTCGGGCGGAACGCCGCCGGCGCATAAGTCGGCAGCGTGCCGTCCTCCAGCGAGCATTCGCCGGACGACGGCCCGTCGTCGAAGAACACGTCGATGGACGGGCGCGCCGCGCGCACCGGCGGTTCCGGCGCGCGGATGACCGGCGTGGGCGACGGCGCAGATCCGGCATCCGATGCCGGATCCGCCGCGACGGGGCGGGACGGCTGCGGCATCGGCAGTGTGACCGGCGCGTGCACCGGACGTGCGGCAGGCATCTCCGGCGCGGCCGGTCTTGCCGACACTGTCGGCTGCGCCGAGCGCTCCGGCTGCGCCGGGCCGCGCTCGTCGCGCAGCAGCACGCGCGTCAGCCCCTGCTGCCCCTCCAGCGCGGAACGCACACCGAAATACACGGCGTCGAACACCGGCTTTTCATTGACGAAGCGCACCTCCAGCTTGGCGGGATGGACGTTGGCGTCCACCGTTTCCGGCGGCATATCCAGATACAGCACGCACGTCGGGAACCGGCCGACCATGGTCACGCCCTTGTACGCGCGTTCCAGCGCAATCATGCCCGTCTGCGTTTTCACATAGCGGGCATTGATGAAAAAGTGCTGCATGGTGCGGTTTTGGCGGCAGTCCTGCGGACGGCAGATAAAACCGTGCACGTGCACGCCGCCCATGGTATAGTCCACCGGGATCAGCCCGGCGGAAAACGGCTTGCCGAACACCGCGCGGATGCAGGAGAGCAGATCGCCGTCGCCCGGCGTCTGCACCTCCGTGCGGCCGCTGCGGATAAAGCGGACGGACACCTCCGGATGGGAGAGCGCCAGCCGCTCGACGACGGCGGCGACGGCGTTGCCCTCGCTGACGTCTTTTTTCAGGAATTTCATGCGTGCAGGGACGTTATAGAACAGATCCTCGATCACGAAGGTCGACCCGGCGGGGCAGCCTGCGTCCTCGATCAGCACCTCGTCGCCGCCGTGGATGACGTAGTGCGTCCCCACGATCTCGCCCGCGGCGCAGGTGGTCAGTTCCACCCGCGCCACCGCCGCGACCGAGGCCAGCGCCTCGCCGCGGAAGCCCAGCGTGCCGATGGCGGTCAGATCCTGGGCATCGTGCACCTTGCTGGTGGCGTGGCGCAAAAAAGCGGTGGGCACGTCCTCGCGCGCGATGCCGCAGCCGTCGTCCGCGATGCGGATGTAGCTGATGCCGCCGTCGCGGATCTCGACGGTGATGCGTCGCGCACCGGCGTCAAGGCAGTTCTCCATCATCTCCTTGACGACGGAGGCGGGGCGTTCCACCACCTCACCGGCGGCGATCAGCTCCGCGACGTGCTTGTCGAGCACACAGATCTTGCTCATGCGATCCCTCCTCTGCGGGAAAAGGTCAATATGCGGCAGCCTCACGCACCAGACGGTACAGCTCCTGCATCGCCTCGATCGGGGTAAGGACGTTGACGTCGATCTGCTTTAGGCGCTGCACGATCGGGTCGGCCTGCCCGCCAAGCAGCGACAACTGGTCGCTCTCCTCGGTGGGAGCGGCGGGGGCGGCCGGTTCCGGG
>JAJXDX010000416.1 GCA_021640185.1 Oscillospiraceae bacterium
CTTCTTCATCGGGCCGCCCACAGCGGCCGATCTTGCGGCGGCTGCGGGGGATCTTGTACCGTCAGCCAAGAGATGTACCATGCGCCGTCGCGGCCGCCGTCGGCAAAGGCGCACAGCGTCACGGATCTTCCGGACGTATCTTCGGTATGCGCCGCGAGCCAGCGGCCGTCCCGGCCCGGCTCCACCGTCATCCGTTCAAGCGCCGCGCGCGAAAAAACGCAGGTGTCTATGTCGACCCCGGAGGCCCCGGTATCGAGCACGAGCAGCACCGGGCCGTGATACACGGAGGTCTTGCCCGCCATCTCCTCGCGCCCCGGCCAGAAGTGCGGCGTCATGTCGAGCTGCAGCTCCACCGTATCGCCGGGCCGCCACAGCCGCGTCACAGCGAAAAAGCCGCTTTCGGCCGCGCACGGCTCGCCGCCGCAGACGCGTACCGTCGTGTGTGCCGACCAGCCGGGGATCCGCAGCCGCAGCGTGAAGCGGCGCGGCTCGTCCGGCTCCAGCACGATCCGAACGTCCCCGCCGACCGGGTAATCCGTCTGTTGCTCGACCGTCAGATGCTGTCCGACGGGGCCGGTCAGTTCCATCCGGCAAGGCCCGTAAAAGCCGATGAACACGTCCTCACCGAGATAGCCGGCCGCCCATTCGACGACCTGCCCCAGCCCGCGGCTGCCGTTGGCCTGACAGCAGCTCAGGTCGCGGCCACCCTCCACGGTCTGCCAAGCAAGCACGGTATCCGCGCCCTGCCGCAGCCCGTTCATCGGCACGTCGTAGGTGAAGATCCGGTCGTCCGGCATCAGGCTGCCCATGGCGGCGTTGAAGAACGACAGCTCCAACTCGTCGAGCACGGCCGAATCGTGCGTCATGCGCCAGCGGTCGACACACAGCGCCATCCACGCTACGGTGCAGCACGTCTCCACCGCACCGAGGCGGTACGGGTCGCCCACGGCGCCCTCACCGTTCGAGAACCCGCCGTCGTTATGCCGGTCGAAGTCGCGGATGCTCTGCCAAAGCTGTGTGAAGCCGCGGCCGTACCGCTCGTCCCCGGTCTCCCGGTACAGCTCGGCCAGCGTTTCGATCGCGTGCAGCGCCTCCCAGCGGTGCAGCGGCATCTGCCAAAATGCCTGCCCCTGCAGCGCCGCGTCCAGCCAGCCGCCGCAGCCGGGCTTTTTCTGTTCCTCCACCGTGGCGATCGCCGCCTCGAGATACCGGCGCTGTCCCGTTTCCCGGTACAGCAGCACGAGCGCATGACCGATCGCCAGGTTCTTATCGGCCTCCCCGGCCGCCGAGAACGGCCGCCCGCTCCCGAGAAAATGATCGCACACCGCGTCGGCAGCACGGCAGGCCGTGCGCAGCGCCTGCTCTCCGCCTGCGGCGCGGTACCACGCGAGCAGACCGTAGATGCAGTGGTAATGCCCCCACACGTCCCACAGCGGCGGATCGTTATACCAGCCGAACACGCTTACCGTATCCGGATGCATATGCCCATGCAGCCGCTGTGCGCGCGGATGCGGCCCCAGATAGCCGCCCGCGTCCTGCACGTCCGAAAGCGCCGCGACCATCGCGTCCCCGGTCGCCTTCGTCTCTTCTCTGCCGTTCATCCGATAGAAATACGCCATGCCGGTCAGCAGCTTGCCGGGGTATTCGCC
>JAJXDX010000417.1 GCA_021640185.1 Oscillospiraceae bacterium
CCCACATTTTTCTCCCACTCATTAAAAATTGCAATAACTATACTAAATTGATATTTAGTATAGTTTAGGGGAGGAAAAACGGAAAATTCAGACCGATAGACCGGCCGGTGTGACCGGGCATCGCTTGCCGGTATGATGCGCAAAAGCGCACGATCTGCTTTGGCTGGCACTCTTGGCAGTCTTTACGGCACGGAGATCCTGTCTGAGGACGTTTGAACGATCACACTCGTCCTGTGCCGTTCTGCAGATCCTTGTATCCTTTATCATTATCGTTGGTCAGCGACCGGTATACACGGCATTGCGATGCGCGCGCTCTGTGTAGGCCGGAACAGTTTTGATCGATCGGTCACACGGAGATACGGCCGTCCGGCAACGACGACAGGCAAAGGACGATCGGAGCAGAAAGCAGAAACAAGAAACGGGAACATCTTTTGCCGCTGTACGCCTGTCCTGCCATTCGTGTCGCTCCGACCGATCGTCTTGTTTTTCGGCCGCCGCGGCCATTGCCGATCACTGCCGCCGTCGATATTTATTTTCTTTTTGCCGATCGGCTTGTGAATTTATTAACGATCCTATCCTTTCCTCTCACGTTCGGACGTTTCGCACATCTTCGCCGGCGCACGAACCCCGCCGCGCCGGCAAAAAAGCATTTTGCGCCGCGGCATTTTTCGTGCTTGACCGGTCGGCGCAGACCCGGTATAATAAACGGGAGGGCCGATCGTACCGCTCCCCTGCCCCATCACGTCCGGATCGGAGGTCTTTCCCATCGATAAACGCTATCTTGCCGAGTGCCCGCCCGTGCTGCGGGAATATCTTGGCTATATGGAAACGGTCAAAGGCCGCTCCGAGAACACGGTCAACGGCTATTTTATCGATCTGCGCACGTTTTTCCGCTTTCTGGCGGCCGAGCGCGGCCTTGCCGCACCGGATAAAAACGATTCGGAAAAGCCGCCCGCCATCGATCAGATCGACATCGCCGTGCTGCGCACGGTCACGCTGGGCGATCTGTACGATTTCATGAACTACACGAAGGCCGACCGCGACAACAAAAACGTGACCCGCGCGCGCAAGGTCTCGGCATTGCGGCAGTTTTTCCATTATCTGTGCGAGATCACCCACCAGATCGACGATGATCCGGCCGCGAACCTAAGCATACCTAAGCTGCCGTCGCGCCTGCCGAAATACCTGACGCTCGAGCAGTCGATCCAGCTGCTGGATCTGGCGGCGCAAAGCCCGCACGCGGCGCGCGACTACTGCATCCTGACGCTGCTGCTCAACTGCGGACTGCGCCGCGCGGAAGTCGCCGGCCTGAACGTCAGCGACGTGCGCGGCGACAACACGCTGCGCGTGATCGGCAAAGGCAACAAGGAGCGCATCCTGTACCTCAACGATGCGTGCCGCGACGCGCTGGAGCGCTATCTGCCCACGCGCCCGACCGAGGGCACGAAAGACAAAAAGGCGCTGTTTTACGGCCATACCGGCGAGCGGCTCAGCCTGCAGGGCGTGCATTACATCGTCAAGGGCTATCTGCGGCAGGTCGAAGGTGCCGAGGAGTTGTCCGCCCACAAGCTGCGGCACACGGCGGCCACGCTGATGTATCAGCAGGGCGGCGTCGACGTGCTGGTGCTCAAGGAGATCTTGGGG
>JAJXDX010000418.1 GCA_021640185.1 Oscillospiraceae bacterium
CGGAGGTGCGCCCGTCGGCGCGGATCGGGCGCGGCACGCTCACCTATCCCTGCCCGCCGGACGCCTACCGACGCGACCGCTCGCTGACGATCGGCGACCCGTCGGTCGGCGCGTTGCAGGGGTATCCCGTCGATCGGCTCGACTGGGATCTCAGCCGCGACGTACAGGATATCCGCTGCGCCCCGCCCGTGCGCGAGGATACGCCCTACCCCGGCGCCACTACGCTTTCCACCGGCGAATACGAGGTGCTGCGCCTGGCCGGCGAACACACGGGATACCCGGCCTTCACCGTTTCCTGCCAAACGCAGAGCACGCTTTGGCTGCTCGTCGACGAGGGGCTGACCCCGCAGGGGACGGTCGATCCGCTCTCGATGGAATGTCTAAACGCCATCCCGCTGACGCTCGCCCCCGGCCGGTACGCGTTCCAAAGCGTCGAGGCGCTCGGCTTCGGCTATCTGCAGCTGTGCTGCACGTCCGGTGCGGTCGAGGTGCAGGATCTCCGCCTGATCGAGGCGGTGTGTCCGCAGCCGATCACCGCGCGGTATGCGTCACGCGATCCGCGGCGGCAGCAGATCTTCGATGCCGCGTGCCAGACCTTCCGGCAAAACGCGACGGACATCTTCATGGACTGCCCCACGCGCGAGCGCGCCGGTTGGCTGTGCGACAGCTTTTTCACCGCCCGCACGGAGCACGCCCTGACCGGTGAAAACCGGATAGAATACAACTTCCTCGAAAATTATCTGCTGCCGCCGTCGTTCCCGCATCTGCCGGACGGCATGGTGCCGATGTGCTATCCGGCCGATCATCCGGATGGCAACTTCATCCCGAACTGGGCGATGTGGCTGGTGCTGGAGCTGGAGGATCACCTGCGCCGCACGGGCGACCGCACGCTGACCGACGCGTTCTTCCCCCGCGTCGAGGGCATCTGCCGCTGGTTCTCCCGGTACGAGAACGCAGACGGCCTGCTCGAAAAACTGGACGGCTGGGTGTTCCTCGAATGGTCGCACGCCAACGACCTGACGCAGGACATCAACTTCCCCACCAATATGCTCTACGCCCGGATGCTCACCGCCGCCGCGGCACTGTACCCGGATCGGCCGCAGGCCGCCGGATATGCCCAAAAGGCCGCGCATCTGCGCAGCCTGATCCGCCGCCGCTCATTCGGCGGCACGTTCTTCACCGATAACGAGGTCTATCGCGACGGCACGCCCGTGTCGTCCGGCGAAACGACCGAAACGTGCCAATATTACGCATTCTTCTGCGATATCGCCACGCCGCAGAGCCACCCGGCGCTGTGGCAGACCTTGCTGACGCAGCTCGGCCCGCAGCGCGCCAAAACGGGCGCTCTGCCGCAGCTGTCCCCGGCCAACGCGTTCATCGGCAATTATCTGCGGCTGGAGATCCTGCGCCGCTACGGACAGACGGAGCAGCTATTGCGCGAGATCGACGGCTATTTCGGCTACATGGCGGAGCGCACCGGCACGCTGTGGGAAAACACCAGCGACTACGCCAGCTGCTGCCACGGCTTCGCCTCTTATGCCGCCGCCCTGCTCCTCGAGGCCGACCCCGCCGCCCGCAACTGACAGCTCTCCCATTGCGCCCGACCGCCTTACCCGACCCCATCCCGAAAACGTATTC
>JAJXDX010000419.1 GCA_021640185.1 Oscillospiraceae bacterium
TTGCCTCCAATGTTATCACATCGCCGTCGATGCGGATGTTGCCCACCTGCTGCTGCAGGTGCCCTTTGCAGAACATCCGCAGGATGATGCCCACCACCGCGACCACGCCGGTCAGCGTGGCGGTGGACACCAGCGCCACCCAGCTCGACGTGCTGCCGTCAACGTCGGACAGGCAGATGATCCACCCGGTGATGCTGGTGCCCAAGATCGCGCCCAGCACCACGCCGATGGCCTGCCGCGCCTTCATCATGCCGGAGTTGACGAAGCCGACCACCATGATGGAGGTCGCCGAGGAGGACTGGATGATCGCCGTCACGCCCGTGCCGAGCAGGATGCCCTTGATCGGCGTGCTCGACAGCCGGTACAGCACCAGCTCCAGCTTGTTGCCCGCCACGCTTTTCAGGCCTGCGCCCATCAGCAGCATACCGAACAGAAACAACGCCACACCGCCCAAAAGTGCGATCAGATCCGCAACGTTCATCAGCAAAACTCCCATCGTCCGCGGTCCTGCGCGCCCATCTTACCCATCCGGCGCGCTCTGCCCCATTTTTCATCATTATCGATATAAGCATACCATGCCGCGCCAAAAAACGCAAGACCCATTTTCGCACATAGCCGATCTGCATTTCTCCATTTGACATCCTGCAAAACGCGGAGTATAATAAGGAAAAACCAAACCCAAACTCAGGAGGGATGCCCGATGGCAGAACGATACGACGCCCCGATGCCTTCCCGCGGGAAGCAGGCACGGGCGATGGCTTACGTGAATATGTACGGCCCGCTGGGCGCACTGGAGGAGCTGTGCCGCATGGACGAGCAGGCGGCAGCGATCGTGCGCCGGATACGCCGTCCGGTCGCGCTGTGCTTGGAGGTGCGTGACGGCCCGTGCCGCACGTTCCGGTTCTCCGCCGACGGCTGCCGCATCACCGAAGGCAGCGACGGCTGCACCTGCAAGATGACCTTTGCCTCTCCGGAGGCGTTCAACGCCATGATCGACAGCGGCAAGCCCGGCCGCCCGGTCAAGGGGATCGTGACGCTGCTGCGTTTCCTCACCGGACCGTTCACCAAGCTGACCGACCGGCTGCAGGCGGTGCTGCGCCCGACCGAGGAGCAGCTGAAGGATCCCGCGTTTTTTGAAGAGAACACCCTGCTGACGATGTATGTGATCGCAGGGGCGGTGTCCGCACTGGCCAACACGGATGATATCGCCAGGATCTCGGCCGCGAACACCGTCGACGGCGATATCGCGATGGGCATCCGCGGCAAGGCCGCCGTCACGATCGGCGTGAAGGATCACGTGTTCACCACCGTCAAAGTCCCGTGCGCGCATCCGCGCGCGATGATGGAATTTGCCGATGTCGCGCTGGCCAACGGCCTGTTCGCCGGCAAGGTCAGCACGATCAACGAGATGTGCCGCGGCAACATTCGGCTGGCGGGCGTGTTGTCGATGGTGGATAACGTCAACCGGATCTTGGACCGCGTCGCGGTCTATCTGGCGTAAGGAGGCGGGCAGAATGAGCAAGTATCCCGAATATTCTCACGAAAAGAGCCGCGCGTGGTTCGACCGCGCGCTGAACGTGATCCCGTCCGGCATCTACGGGCATCTCGGCCCGTCCGAGGGGCTGTTC
>JAJXDX010000420.1 GCA_021640185.1 Oscillospiraceae bacterium
CCGTGAAAACGGCACGGCGGCAGCAAAAACTTCAAGGAGGGTATACATATTATGGCAAACACCAAACGTGCACTGTTGACCAGTGTGCTGGCGATCGTCGCGTGCGTCGCGATGCTGATCGGTTCCACCTTCGCGTGGTTCACCGACACGGCCGGCACGGCGGTCAACAAGATCCAAGCGGGCAAATTGAACATCGAACTGCTGGCCGAGGACGGTGTGACTTCTCTTGAAGGAGCGACGCTGGAATGGCAAAAGGCAGAGGGCGCAGAGGAGGAAGAGATCCTCTGGGAGCCGGGGTGCAGATATCAGCTGCAGCCTATCATCATCAAGAATGCAGGCGACCTTGCGCTCAAGTACAAGATCGTCATCTCCGGCATCAAGGGCGATGCCAAGCTCAACGAGGCGATCGAATGGACGATCGGCGGCGTTTCTCTTGATGAGGAAAAACCGCTGCTGCCCGGCAGATCCGACACCCTCACGATCGAAGGCCATATGAAGAAAGAGGCCGGCAACGAGTATCAGGGCCTGTCCATCGACGGCATCTCGATCACGGTCTTTGCCACGCAGTACACCCACGAATATGACAGCATCGACAATACCTATGATGAGGATGCGACCTATGCGACCGGGGCGCACATCGCCGGCCTGAAAGGCACCTATGATACGTTGACCGCGGCTGCTAAGGCATGGCGCGAGAGCAAGGACGTCGTGACCGAAGGCTCGCGTTTCGGCGCTAATACCTTGGGTACGGTCGATACCATCGCGTGGATCGTCAGCGGCGAAGTCGCTACGGGGGATGGCGCGGGCGTCATCGGCAGCAACGGTGCCGGTAATTCCATCCTTGGCGGCGGTTATTTCACGCCGAGCGTGACGATCAACAACGTCATGATCAAGGGCGTCAACGGGGCAAAGATCGTCAAGACGGGCGACAGGTATCTTGTTTCCGCTCCCGGAAAAAATGTCGTTTATGAAAACATCACCTTCACCGATACGGTCAGGATCGACAGCAACCCCGGACATTTGACCTTTAGGAACTGCACCTTTGCAGCGGGCCTCAGAATGCCGCATACGGCTGCCGATGCTGGTATCACGATCGAAAACTGCACCTTCACCGGTAACGAGTCCAGCGGATATGCTGTTTTCGTGCAGGGCGATATGGCGAGCTTTAAGCTCACCGGCAGCACGATCGCCGATTGCCAGCGCGGTATCAATATCCAGGCGGGTGATGATGCCGTTGTTACGATCGACGGCAACACCATGAAGAACATCACCGGCAAAACCGATGGCTTTACCTATGGCGCAGCGATCCAGCTGACCAGCGCCAAGACGTTCGTGATCACGAACAATAAGATCTCCGATGTCGCCGTTAACGCATTCCACATTTACAGTGGATGCGCTGCTGACAGCATCGTCATCAAGGACAATACGGTCTCTGCGGCGTACCTCTGCTGGAACCAAGCCGAGTACGATATGAGCAAGGTCGTATCCTCCGGGAACCGGGTCACGGTCGGCCATGAAAACAAGTGCGTCACCAAGACTGCCGAGATCGACAGCACCTTCACGCTGAACTGATCTTCTGCACAGGCAAAAACACATCACGATCCGGGCCGCGAGCAT
>JAJXDX010000044.1:0-362 GCA_021640185.1 Oscillospiraceae bacterium
TCCTGCGGCTTTCGTGACTGTCCATTCATCAAAAGCGTGTGTCCCCATGTCGGCACGTTTGCCGCAGGTGCACTCATGCCAGTGGCCATCAGCATCTGTTTTCCACTCTTTGCCGTAGCGATGCCCCGTCTTTTTCAAAACGATTTCGTCATCGGACAGCAAGTGTGTGCCTTCTTCATCGGCGTACTTATTGCCGCATTTTTCGCAGGTGAAATAGGCGATGTTGCCGTCCTCTTCACACGTGGCGGGTTTTTCCTCGGTCTTTGTCATCGTATGCGTGTGGGCGAGCTTAGGGATGACGGTGCCTTGCTCTTTGAGCTTGCCGCAGCCAAGGCAGTAGGTGTCGCCGGTGTAGCCGTCGG
>JAJXDX010000044.1:462-3789 GCA_021640185.1 Oscillospiraceae bacterium
ACCTCGGTCTCGCCGTCGTGAGCGGCGGGATCGATCGGCGTTTCGATCTTATCGATGGTCGCGGAGCACGCGGCATCGGCATAGAACTTGCCCGTGCACTTGGCGGAGGAGCAGGTCCAGTATTCGACATTACCGCCCTCGTGGCAGTTCGCGGTCTTAGCGGCGTGGTGCGTGATGCCGGTGTGGACGTGGTCGAGCTTCGGGATGGCGGTACCCTGCTCTTTGAGCTTGCCGCAGCCAAGGCAGTAGGTGTCGCCGGTGTAGCCGTCGGCATCCTCGGTGGCTTCGTCGGCGTTCCTCACCTCGGTCTCGCCGTCGTGAGCGGCGGGATCGATCGGCGTTTCGATCTTATCGAGGGTCGCGGAGCACGCGGCATCGGCATAGAACTTGTCCGCGCACTTGGCAGAGGAGCAGGTCCAGTATTCGATGTTGCCGCCCTCGTGGCAGCTCGCGGCCTTAGCGGCGTGGTGCGTGATGCCGGTGTGGACGTGATCAATCTTCGGGATGACGGTGCCTTCGCTGCGCTTTACGTGGCAGACAGAGCATTCCTCGTGCTGCACGCCGGGGGCATCCTCGGTCGCCGGCGTGTCGACCGTCCAGGCAAAGTTGTGCGCAGCCTTCGTGCCTTCGATGAGCGTGCCGCAGCCGGGACGGCTGCAGATCTTCCAGTGATCGGCCTGATCCGTTTGCCAATCCTCGGCCGCCGTGTGCAGCAGTGCGGGCAGCACGAGCTGCTGCTCGGTCGTTTCGTTTTTGTCTTCGTCGAACAGCTTATGGCAGACAGAGCACTGATAATAAGCGGCTTTGCCCGCGATGCCGCACTTGGCGGGCTGCTCGGCGACGAGAGTGCCGTATTTATGTTCGGCGCAGAGGACTTCGACCGTTGTCTCGGCGACATAGCCTTCGGCCGCGTTCGCGCCGTTGTCGTCCAAAAGCTGCGGGGCGGCAGTGATCTTGAGGTCGCCTGCCACGGTGGCATCGGTCAGTGCTTTCAGCACGACACGGAAAATGTTGCCGTTGATATCGTGTCCGACGGCAGGAAAATAGGCAAAGATACCGTTGTGTTTGTCCGGGTCGAAACTCTTGATGCTCGCGTCGATCAGCCATTCGCTTTCCACATAGGAGAAAACGGCGGTGTCATAGTTCAGCGCGATCGCGCCGGAACGGATCGGTGCAAAGCCGCTGACCGACACGGTCAGTGTGACCGTGTCGCCCATTTTGACACTTGCGGCGGACAGCGTGCAGTCGACCTTCGGTTCGGCTGCCAGTGCGACGACGAACGATGTCAGCATCAGTGCAAAGCACATCAGTACGGCCAATAGTTTTTTCATGCTTGTCCCTCATTTCTGTTTTCGGTGATGTTCGGATATCCGTGCGTCAGGGGATAGTCGCTTGGGAAAAAGATGTGATACAGCAGGTATTCCGCGTCCTTATCGTCGACTGCGCCGTCGCCGTTGAAGTCACAGTCCTGCCGGACGGGATACTGGTTGGGATAGAAGATGTGATAGAGCAGATACTCGGCATCCTTGTCGTCGACCGTGCCGTCGCCGTTGAGGTCGCCGGGGAGATAGTCGCCGGCCGGGAGCTTTTTCTCGTCACGGGCTCGGCAAACGGAGCAGATCCGCACCTCCAGACCGTCCTCGGTCATGGAGGCGGGCTTTTCCACGATCCAGTCGCCGTAGGCATGCGCGGCAAGCGGCAATGCACGGGTCTCTTCCTCTTGACAATCGGTGCAGGTGCGGTATTCCTCGCCGGGTATCGTGCACGTCGACGGCGTGCGCACCTGCCACGGGGAGAACGTGTGGCTGTGGTAGGTGAGGGAAACGGTGACGGACATGGTTTTACTGTTTCTTCCTACGCTATATCGATAAGTAAAAGATGTTGGCTGCCCTTTAAAGGTAATTGATCCGGTCGTTAGATCAAAATCACCTTGATCGATCGAAGATATTTTTTGAAAATTCGACGGAGAAACCAGAGCGCTCATATCAGCAGTCCATAGGCCGTTTTGCGCGTGTGATACGATCTGTACAGTCTGGTCGTAGAGAGTGGTTTTGGAGAGAAGTTCATTTTTGGTGATATCCAATTCAGTGAGATGATTGCTGTAACATGACAGTTCCGTTAGGGCGAGGTTATTGCTGACGTCGAGTGTTTTCAGCTGGTTTTCCTCGCAAAACAGCAGTCGGAGTTCGCGATTATTGCTTAGATCCAGTTCTTTTAATTTGTTTTTTCCACATGACAAACTTACCAATTTAGAGTTATATAGGATATTCAGTTCAGACAGCTGATTAGAACTGCAACCTAAGGATACCAAGTTGATGTTATGGCTAGTATCTAGAGCATCCAATTTATTTCCAAAACAGCTTAATGAGCGCAGCTTCGTATTGTTTCCTACATCTAGCTCGGATAATTTGTTGTAAGCGCAGTCCAGAATTTCAAGTGCCGGACAGGTGGATAGATTTAATTCTTTCAAAGAGTTATAATAGCAGATCAACTGCTCAAGCGAGGTGCAGTTATCGACATTTATTTCGGTCAAAGACGGGAACTTGCTTGTGTCGGTTTCACAACTGATATGCTTTAGCGCAGTGCAACCGCTAACGTTTAGCTTTTCTAATTTTCCTTGTTGATTATTACATTTCAGCTTGCTCAATGAAGGATGATCAAGTATCGTCAACTCTTTGATTTCTGTATTTTTGCAAGATAATGTTTCTAGAGAAGTGCAACTGTCTACATTCAGTTCTGTCAAAAAGGATGCGCCACATTCTAGACTTTTCAGTTTGATACAGCCATCGACATTTAGACCATCGCTCAAAGGGTTGGATGAACAGTTTAAACTTTGTAAATTGGCATTGTGACTTACATCCAGTTTTGCAAGATTATTTTGGCTACAGTTTAGAGAAACTAATGCCGTGTTTTTACTGACATCCAGTTCAGTGAGCCTGTTTTGGCTGCAATTAAAATAGGCTAACGAAGTAAGATCGCTGATATCTAATACCGTAAAGGCATTGTCATAGAGTTCTAGCCTTTTGATCGGAGCAGAATTGTTCAGAAACAGTTTGTTAAGAGAATTCCAGCCAAGAGACACTTCCTCCAGCTTGCCGTTGTTTGATAGATCGATTTCTGTTATCGATCGATTATGAAAAACGTAAAGAACTATCAGTTCTGAAAAAAATTCGATCCCCTTTATACTTTTGATGCCGAAATCACTGGAATAACTGAGTTTTGTTTTTTGTTGCACTTCCTGCACGGTAAAATAACCATCACTGCTTTCTTCCGGTTTTAGGATAAGTTCTCTAAATTTCTCGTCTGGGAAGTTGTTTTCACAAATGT
>JAJXDX010000044.1:3799-9713 GCA_021640185.1 Oscillospiraceae bacterium
AATGAACGCCGCTGTTTTTGTCACCCATTTTTTCATCAAACTCGCTCCTCTCTGTCAAAATAATGCAGTCCCTCGTAGGTGAAGTCGAAGCCGACACCTTTCATCGTGATGTACCGGATGTTTGTGATCAGCCCTTTTCTCTTCAGTACATCTACGATCATTCTGTCGTTTGGATCGAGCGGCAGGATATTGACCGAGCCAAACTCATTTTTCTGCTCAAGTGCCTTTTTCAGATAGATCTCGTACTCTTCCATTGATGACGCTCCTCCGTTCCGACGGGAAACAACATGATCGGCATTATGTTGCTTGTTGTTTTTTTGGCCGGTCGATGACGGCCTGTGACCACGCAAAAAGCGGCAAAAGGCCTTCAAGGGACGAGGGCGGACAGGGGACGATCGTCCTTCGGCAGTCAGCGGCAGCCCCAAAAGGCGGCGCAAAGCAGCAAAAAACAGGCCTTCTCCCCACGCCGCAAGGTGTGGCTGGCGGGAAAAGGCCTTATCGTTATGCCATGGTGCTGGCAGAAAGTCCGTTATTCGCGTAATTTTTCAGGAAATGCTTTACATTCCCGGATAAGTGTGATATAATCTACTGCATAAACAGACGGGATGCGGCCTGTGCCGGTGTTCGATGTAACATAATGCCGATCATGTTGCAGCCGCCGGGATCGGCGGCTTTTTTATAGGATCAGCCGCATATTTTCCATCCGTCGGCGGTGTTCCGATCCGGTGGAAATGATATAGATCCTTGTGGTGTTGATGCTGCTGTGACCGAGGATGTCCGCCAGCTTGGCGATGTCCTTCTCCAGCCCGTAGAACACCCGGGCGAACAGGTGGCGCAGGTTATGCGGGAACACCTTTTGCGGATCGACGTGCGCCTCGGCGCACAGGGCTTTCATCTCCCGCCAGATGTTCGTGCGGCTGATGGGCTTGCCCGTGCGGGTCACAAAGATCATGCCGCTGGTTATCCCTTGCTCCGCCGCATAGCGGAGCAATTTTTGTTTCAGCTCTTTCACGATGAACACCGACCGCGTTTTCGCCTTGCAGTTCACCACCGCTTCGCCGCGCTTGGCGGCTTCGACGGTGATATAGCGCAGCTCGCTGACCCGGATGCCGGTGCCGCAGATGGTCTGCAAGATCAGGCAGAGCCGCGTGTTGTGCCGGCGCTCCGCCGTCCGGCACAGGCGGGCGTATTCCGCCCGTGTCAGTTCCTTTTCCTCTGGGCAGAACACCTGCTGCTGCAGTTTCAGCGATCTCACCCGCAGGTCGTGCCAGCCCAAAAAGCAGAACAGGCTGTTGATGCTGGCCAGCATGGAATTGACGCTGCGCGCGGCGTATGTTTCCTGTAAGTGCTTTTTGTAGGCGATCACGGCCTCCTTCGTGACCGCGCCGCCTTGTGTATAGGCCACGAATGCCTTGACATCGCGGATATACTTTTCTATCGTGGTCGCGCTTTTTTCCGCTAAGATCAGATGCTCCTTAAATTCGTTGATCGTCTTTGCCGTAATAGTTCTTCCCCTCAAGCCGATCCACCTCCGTGTTTTTTCTTATTTTACCCGAAAAGCGGAAAAACAGGAACCGCAGGCTGCCCGCACGATCGCGGGGCAGGAGGAGACCGACGGCGGCGAACGAATGACGCTGGGGGACCAGATCATCCCGGCGGTCGTGTCCCGGCGGGGAAGTGCGGCATAAGGAGCGGGTCTGTTTCCTCTTACCGTCCGGAAGATACCGTTGACTGCCTGAATATACCATGGATATGTCGTGCGCCCGCATCGGCGGGCGATTTTTTGTTTTCGGCTTGAAAAACGCGTCCTGCTCTGCTATAATGATATGAAGCCGAACTGTCGGCCACCGAAACCGAGGAAAGGGTCCCCAAGCTTATGACGACTGCACAGCCGGTGCCGCAGAGCACCTATGCCGCGCGCGTGCGGCAATACTATCAGCAACGCTATCCCGACCGCGCGCCGCTGGCCTTCGTGCGCACGTTCGGCTGCCAGCAGAACGTTTCCGATTCCGAGCACATGAAGGGCCTGCTTGCCGAGATGGGCTTCGGCTTTACCGAAACGCCGGACGAGGCGGACTTCATCCTGTTCAACACCTGCGCCGTGCGCGAACACGCGGCCGACCGTGTGTTCGGCAACGTCGGCGCGCTCAAGCACCTGAAAACGCGCCGTCCGGACGTGCTGATCGCCGTGTGCGGCTGCATGGTGCAGCAGGAGCACGTGGCGGAAAAGTTCCGCCAAAGCTACCCGTTCGTCGGGCTGGTGTTCGGCACGCACGTCATCCACCGGCTGCCGGAGCTGATGGCCGAGGCGCTGCACAGCGGCCGGCAGGTCACCGTCACCCCGCAGCAGGACGGCGAGATCCACGAGGATGTCCCCGTCCGGCGCGACGGCACGTTCAAGGCGTGGCTGCCGATCATGTATGGATGCAACAATTTTTGCACCTACTGCGTCGTCCCGTATGTCCGCGGGCGCGAGCGCAGCCGCGATCCGGAGCATATTTTGGCCGAGGCGCGTCAGCTGGTGGCCGAGGGGTATAAAGAGATCACGCTGCTGGGGCAAAACGTCAATTCCTACGGCCGCGGCGCGGATCACGGCGTGGATTTCGCGGGGCTGCTGCGCCTGCTCGATCAGATCGACGGTGATTTTACGCTGCGGTTCATGACCTCGCACCCCAAGGACGCGACCCCGGCGCTGTTCGATACCATCGCCGCGTGCAAAAAGGTGTCGCACCACTTCCATCTGCCGTTCCAAAGCGGCAACGACCGGGTGCTTGCCGCGATGAACCGGCACTACACGCGCGAAAAATACCTGTCGCTCGTGCGGTATGCCCGCTCGGTGATCCCGGATATCTCATTTACCAGCGACGTTATCGTCGGCTTCCCCGGCGAAACGCGCGAGGAGTTCGAGGACACGCTCTCGCTCGTGCGGGAGGTGGGGTTCACGTCGCTGTTCACGTTCATCTATTCGCCGCGGCGCGGCACGCCCGCCGCGTCGCTGCCGGATCCGATATCGGCGGAAGAAAAGGTGCACTGGCTGCAGGAGCTGACCGCTTTGCAGGAGCAGATCTCCGCCCGGCGTCTGTCCGCCTTCGTCGGCACGGCGCAGCGCGCCCTGATCGAAACGGCGGCGGACGGCTATCTGGAGGCGCGTCTGCCGGAAAACAGCGTCGTGCGCGTGCCGGGCGACGCGACGCTCGTCGGCCGCCGGGCCGTCGTGCAGATCGACGACGCGCGCAGCTGGATCATGACCGGACAGATCCTGTCCGTCGAGGACTGAATATTTCGACTTTTAGATAAGGAGCATCATCATGGACGTTTTGGTAGAAATGGCGATCGACCTTGGCTGTCAGCTGCAGGAGGACAGCCGGTATCTGGCGCTGCGCGCCGCCCAGCAGGCGGCGGACGAGGACGAGCAGCTGCAAAAGCTGATCGGCGAGTTCAACCTGAAGCGCATGGCGATCAATGCCGAGGAGCAGAAGGCGGAGGAGGAGCAGGATGCGGAAAAGCTGCGCACGCTGAATACCGCGCTGCGCAGCGTGTATGCAGACATCATGCAAAACGAGCACATGATCGCCTATAACGAGGCGAAGGAGCCGTTCGACGCTTTGGTGCAGAAGATCAACACCGCGATCGCGCTGGCCGCGCAGGGACAGGATCCCGCTGCGGCGGCCGAGGAGAGCGGCTGCACCGGCAACTGCGGCAGCTGCGGCGGCTGCCACTGATCGCACGGATGGGGGAGCGGGCATGGAAAACGAAAAGGACGAAAAGCGCGGCACTGTCCCGGCGGAGCTGATGGACAAGGTCACCCCGATGATGCAGCAGTATCTGCGGATCAAGCAGCAAGATCCGGATCCCGTGCTGTTTTTCCGTCTGGGCGATTTTTACGAGATGTTCTTCGACGATGCCAAGCTCGCCTCGCGCGAGCTGGAGCTGACGCTGACCGGCAAGGACTGCGGCCTGCCGGAGCGCGCGCCGATGTGCGGCGTGCCGTTCCACAGCTATGAGGCGTATGCCGCCCGGCTGGTGGCCAAGGGCTACAAGGTCGCGATCTGCGAGCAGACCGAGGATCCGGCGCAGGCCAAGGGCCTGGTCGACCGCAGCGTCATCCGCGTGCTCACTCCCGGCACGGTCATCGAGGGCAGTATGCTCGACGAGAGCCGCAACAACTATCTTTGCACGATGGTCGCCGCGCCGGACGGTTTGGCCTGCGGGCTGTGCTTTTGCGACTGCTCCACCGGCAGCGTGCAGGTCACGGAGCTGTCCGGCGAGGGGTTGCCGCTGCGCATCGGCAACGAGCTTGGGCGCTTTTCGCCGAGCGAGATCTTGGCCGATGCCGCCATGGCGGACAACGCCGCCGTGCGCACCTTCGTCGAGCAGCGGCTGCACGGGCAGATCTCGGTCTGCCCGGCGGAGGAATGGGCACCGGATGCGGCCGCCGCCAGCGTGGACGAGCAGTATCACGCCACGCCGGACGAACTGGGGCTGTCATCGCATGCGGCGGCGCTGTGTGCACTGGGCTGCGCGCTGCGCTATCTGAAAAAAACGCAGATGACGGGGCTGGAGCGGCTGGATCGGCCCGTGTTTTATGTCGATGCCCAGTTCATGAAGCTGGATCTGACCGCGCGACGTAATCTGGAGCTGCTGGAAACGATGCGCAACAAGGAAAAGCGCGGATCGCTGCTGGGGGTGCTCGATCACACCCGCACCGCGATGGGCAAGCGCCTGCTGCGCAGCTGGATCGAGCAGCCGCTGATCCGCGTTGCGCCGATCACGCACCGTCTGTCCGCGGTGGACGAACTGGTGCACGGCGGCATCCTGCGCGACGATCTGCGCGGGCAGCTGACCGGCGTCCACGATCTGGAGCGGATCATGACCCGCATCGTCTACGGCAGCGCCAACGCGCGGGAGCTGCGCTCCCTGCAGCAGACGCTTGCCCGCCTGCCTGCGCTGCACGACACGCTGGCCGGCGTGCAGTCGGCGCTGCTAGGCGAGATCCGCGGCGATATCGATCCGCTGACCGATGTGCACGACCGCATCGCCGCCGCCATCGTCGACGATCCGCCCTTCTCTGTACGTGAGGGCGGCCTGATCCGCGAGGGCTATCATGCCGAGCTGGACGAGCTGCGCTCCGACATGACCGACGGGCGCGGCATCATCGCCCGGATCGAGGCGGCGGAAAAGGAACGTACCGGCATCAAGAACCTGAAGGTCGGGTACAACCGCGTTTTCGGCTATTACATCGAGGTGTCGCGCCTGTACGGCGATCAGGTGCCGGATACCTATATCCGCAAGCAGACCTTGGCCAACGCCGAGCGGTACATCACGCAGGAACTGAAAGAGTTGGAGGCGCGCGTCCTTGGCGCGCGCGACCGCTCCGTCGCGCTGGAGTATGAACTGTTCTGCGCCGTGCGCAGCGCGGTGGCAGATCAATTGCCGCGCATCCAGCGCACGGCGGCGGCGCTGGCGCGGCTGGATGTGCTGTGCTCCTTTGCCGAGGTGGCCGTGCGGCAGAACTACTGCCGCCCGGAGATCCTGCCGAAGGGCGAGATCCGCATCTGCGGCGGCCGCCACCCGGTCGTCGAGCAGCTCAGCGACGCGCCGTTCGTCCCGAACGATACGCTGCTGGACGACGGCGACGACCGCGTCATGGTCGTCACCGGGCCGAACATGGCGGGCAAATCCACTTATATGCGCCAAACGGCGCTGATCGTGCTGATGGCGCAGATCGGCTCGTTCGTTCCGGCGCAGAGCGCCACGATCGGCATCGTCGACAGCATCTTCACCCGCGTCGGCGCCAGCGACGATCTGGCCGCCGGGCAGTCCACCTTCATGGTGGAGATGAGCGAGGTGGCCCAGATCCTGCAAAACGCCACCGCCGACAGCCTGATCGTGTTCGACGAGATCGGGCGCGGCA
>JAJXDX010000421.1 GCA_021640185.1 Oscillospiraceae bacterium
CGCCAGCAGCATCGCCACGCCGTAGGGCATCACGCCGCGCGCCGTCAGGTCGGATACCGGCAGTTCGTCGGCCAGTGTACAGATCTCCTGCGGCTGCGTCCCCTCGATGGGTTGCACGTCGGTCAGGATCGTGTTGATCAGCGTCGTCCCGCGGGCGAACAACTCGGCATACGCCGTGCGGTCGATCTCGCCGCGGTGATCGGTGCAGCCGACCAGCCGCATGGCGCGCTGCAAAAGTTCATCTCCGGTCATCGTCAAACCCTCCGCTCATCGGGCGCGCCGGGCATTCTGCCGGGCAGAACGCCCGGCGCGCCGCCGTCGTTTTTACGCGCTGATATAGGCGTAGATGTTGTTCTTGTTCACATCCTTGACGAACAGATCGTAATAGATGCGGAAGTCGAACTTCCACGCGTCGGCGTTGATGTTCTGGCTCGGCTGGAACACGCGCTTGACCTCGGCCTTTTTCACCAGGCTCGCCGCATGCTTCGGCATCAGGATCAGCCCGATGTCCTTCGCGCCGGAGGCTGCGACGAAGCCGCCCGCCTTCTGGTTCACGCCGCCGGTCGTGCCGGAGGTATCCGACACCCCATCATAGAAGGTGTAGGCGCTCTTCATGCGCTCCTTCACCACGGGGATCAGCGTCACGCCGTTGATGGATTTCACCTGCGTCGTCACCTCGCCGCGCTTGAAGTCACTCGTCAGGATCTGCCGCGTGAAGGCGGACGAATTGTTCAGCGCGGTCCAGAACGTCCCGTTGATGAACGCGACCAGCTCGTCGTTGCTGTAGCCGATGGCCTCCTGCACGTTCATCAGCGCGGTGTTGAACATTTTGTAGCAGTCGGCCTCCAGCGTGCTGTTCGTGCCGATGGACACCGTGTGGCTGTTGTCGCTCGCCACCTTCGCCAGCTTCGACAGGACGTAGGCGTCCAACTCGGGGATCACCTGCTCCCGCGTAAAGTTGCCGATCACCTCGCCCGCCAGATCGGCGATGCCGCTCTCGTCGTTGTCCTGCGCATCGATCTGGAACGACTTGCCGCGATCCATGCTCAGGGTGTAGGTCTTGCGCGTCACGCTCACCGCCCCGCGCACGAAGCCGGTGTCGCGGTCATAGTCCGCCAAGCCGTCGGTCGTCATCTGCGGGATGCTCACGGTCTTGCCGCCCACGAATTTCGCCTTCAGATCGTTGTCCGCCAAAAAGCCGGCGGCCGACTTCTGGATGATCGCCCGCTCCACGTTCTCGGACATTTTGGTCGCCATTGCGATGGTATTGATCGCCATACTGTTTTTCCTCCCTTATCCCGTGTGTCTGTCTATCGGAACACGTCCGCACCGTTCGTCCGCCCTCTCCGGATAAGGACGTCCCCTCGGCGCGGCCGCCGCTCCCCCTGTTTTGCCGCCTCCATGCGGCACTGCGCTGCGGCGATATGCCGCGGCACTATGCCCGGCGCCCTTGTCAGCCTTGTCGCTCACCACTGCGGCCATGTGTCATTACAGCCATGCGCTGCGGCGATATCGCCGCGCACCTTCGTCGGCCGGACTGCGGCCTTGCTATTCGACACGGCAGCCATATATCGCGCACCATCGCACAGCCTTTCCCTG
>JAJXDX010000045.1 GCA_021640185.1 Oscillospiraceae bacterium
GGATGCTCACCGGTGGCGCAGAAGGGCAGGCGGCACGGCTGTGCGCACGCGCCGCGGTTGCCGCTGCGCCCGCCCAGCATCGCCGAAAAATAGCATTGTCCGGACACGCTCATGCACAGCGCCCCGTGGACGAACACTTCCGTTTCTACCCCCAGACCGGTGCAGGCGCGGATCTCGTCTAGGGTCATCTCGCGGGCAAGCACGACGCGCGAAAAACCGGCATCGCGCAGCAGCGCTGCGCCCGCCGGCGTGTGACACGATAGCTGTGTGGAGGCGTGCAGCGGCATAGCCGGGCAGGCGGCGCGCAGCCGCCGCGCCAGACCGAGATCCTGCACGATCAGCGCGTCCGCGCCCGCATCGCAGGCGATGCGCGCCGCGTCCATGGCGGCGGACAACTCGTCCTGCCGGACTAAGGTATTCAGCGCGACGTGCACGGCTGCCCCGCGCGCATGGCAGTAGCGCACGGCCTCCACCAACTCATCCGGGGTGAAGTTCGTCGCCGCGCGGCGGGCGTTGAACAGCCCGTCGTCACGGCGCAGGCCGCAATACACCGCATCCGCGCCGCAGCGCACCGCGGCGGTCAGCGCCTCGGGCGAACCGGCGGGGGAGAGCACTTCCGGGGCTTTGGCGGTCACCGGGCAGCCAGCTTTCGTTCCAGATCCTCTTTTTCGCGCTTCAGACGCTCGACCTCGCGGCGCAGGTTCTCCGCCTCGACGCGGGCGCGGTTGTTGTCGTCAAAAAACGACTTGAGCTGCTTGCGCAGGTTGTCGGCGGACTGCACGGCCTTTTTGGCCTCGTCCGCCTGCATCAGCGCGGTCATGACCGTCGCCATGACGAGGGAGGTGCGCTCTTTGCCGTTCATCAGGTTGCGGATCTGGGCGTCCACCTTCGCGCCCAATTCCTGCATATAGCCCGGCGCTTCGTCCGTCGTCACGACGTAGTCCGTGCCGCATATGTTCAGGGTGACTTTTTGTACCGTTGCCATTCGTCCCATTCCTTCCATTATCGTCTGATGGTACCATCGATAGACAAGGGCACAACCGCCTGTCGGCGTGCCTTTTCGGCGTTTTTCGTCCTTTTCGGCTTGCCGTATGGCCAAGGGCCTTGACGACGTATGGGCGCATTCCGGCCCGTCAAAACCGTGTGTTCCCTTGTCTATCGATGGTATTATACCGCGTATGACGCGGCAGGTCAAGCGATGGCGGCGTTTTTTTGCCGGTCTTGCGGCTTGCGCGGCGGCGCGGATCGTGATAAAATGGCAGAAAGGACAGAGGAAGGAGCGTGATGCCGGTGTCGCAGCCGATCGGCCTGTATATCCACGTGCCGTTTTGCGTGCGCAAATGCCCGTATTGTGATTTTTATTCGCTGCCGCTGACGGACGACAGCGGCCTTGACCGCTACACCGACGCGCTGCTGCGCTCGCTCGACCGCTGGAGCGAGCGGCTGCCCGGCTGCCGGGCGGATACGCTGTATCTCGGCGGCGGGACGCCCGCGCTGCTGGGCGGACGGCGGATCGCTGCCATCCTGCGGCGGGCGGACGAGCGGTTCTCGCTGTTTTCCGCCGACCGGCCGGAGGTGACGCTGGAGGCGAACCCCGCCGACGGCCTGTACGACACGTTCTCCGCCTTCGCGGCAGCGGGCGGCAGCCGTGTGTCACTGGGGATGCAATCCGCCGACGAAAAGGAGCTTTCGCTGCTCGGGCGGCGGCACGCGCCGGCCGATGTGCAGCGCGCCGTGGCCGATGCCCGGCGCGCCGGCATCGGCGAGATCTCGCTTGATCTGATGCTGGCGACCTCCGGACAGACGCAGCAGAGCGTGCGCCGCTCCGTTGACCGGATCCGTGCGCTCGGCGCGCAGCACGCGTCCGCCTACCTGCTGAAGATCGAGCCGGGCACGCCCTACGGGCAGTCGCCGCCGCCGCTGCCGGACGACGATGCCGCGGCCGACCTGTATCTGACGGCTGCGGACGCGCTGTCCGCCGCCGGATACCGGCAGTACGAGATCTCGAACTTCGCCGTGCCGGGGCACGAGAGCCGTCATAACCTGAAATACTGGGACAGCCGCCCGTATCTCGGCATCGGCCCGGCGGCCAGCTCCTGCTTGGGCGGACACCGCTTTTCCTACCCGCGCGACATCCGGGCCTTCATCGACGGTGGCGAGCCGGTCGACGAGCCGGATCCGCAGATCGCGCCCGGCTCGCCAGAGGAGTATGCACTGCTGCGGCTGCGCCTGTGCGACGGGCTGCGGGAGGACGGTTTTTTCGCGCGGTTCGGGCGAATGATCCCGGCCGAATGGCGCCGCCGCGCCGCCGCGCTGCCGGGGGCGCTCGCCGTCTGCGACGCGGACGGCATCCGGCTGACGACGCAGGGGTTTTTGGTGTCCAACGCGCTGATCGGCCGGATCTTGGGCTGATCACGGGCGAAAAACCGCAAAATTTCAATTTCTGTTCATACACCGTGCGAAAAATGTGCTAAACTAGAAACATATCAAAACGAGGAGGCGCTGATCATGCCCGGACCGAAGATCATGGTCGTGGACGACGACAGCAATATCTGCGAGCTTCTGCGGCTGTATTTGGAAAAGGAAGGCTTTGCCACGGCGATCGAGCCGGACGGCGCGAAGGCGCTGGCGGCCTTCGATACCGAAAAGCCGGATCTTGTGCTGCTGGACGTCATGATGCCGCAGCTGGACGGCTGGCAGGTGTGCCGCGAGATCCGCAAGCGCTCGCAATGCCCGATCATCATGCTGACCGCCAAGGGCGAAGTGTTCGACAAGGTGCTGGGGCTGGAGCTCGGCGCGGACGACTACGTCGTCAAGCCCTTCGAAACGAAGGAAGTCATCGCCCGGATCAAGGCGGTGCTGCGCCGCAGCGGGGTAGGCGAGCAGAAAAAAAGCCGCATCGTCGAATTCGACGGCCTGTATATCAATATGGAGAACTACGAGCTGCGGGTGCGCGGCAAGGTGGTGGACACGCCGCCCAAGGAGATGGAGCTGATCTATCACTTAGCCAGCAACCCCAACCGCGTCTACACCCGCGACCAGCTGCTCGACGAGGTGTGGGGCTTCGAGTATTACGGCGACAGCCGCACGGTCGACGTGCATATCAAGCGCCTGCGCGAAAAGCTGGACGGTGTATCCGATCAGTGGACGCTCAAGACCGTTTGGGGCGTCGGCTATAAGTTCGAGGTGCGCGATCCGCAGCCGCAAAGCTGAGCCTTGGGGGCGACGGATATGTTCAAAAGCGTATTTTCCAAATATTTCGTCAGCATCAGCGCCATCATCATGTCCAGCTTTTTGGTGATGACCACGATCCAGGTGCTGCTGTTCACCCGGTCGGTGGCGCAGGACAAACGGACGCTGCTGACCGAGAACGCCGGGAACATCGCCCGCCACACGGCGATCTCCGCGGTCGAATCGCAGACGCAGGGCTCCGGCGGCGTGATCTACCGCTTGGATCAGGCGGGGATGAACCAGTTTTTGACGATGATGTCGGATGCGATCGACGCATCGATCTTCGTGACGGACGACAACGGCCGCGTGCTGCTGGCCACGGGAGCGCAGGCCGACGGTGCGGTCGGCTCGACGGCGCTGTCCGCCACGGCACAAACGATCGGCGACCGCCCCGGCGAGTACTTCGAGGTCGGTGATCTGGGCGGTCTGGCCAAAGAGCGGCAATACACCGCCGCGTCCCCCGTGCGGGTGAACGCCAAGGTGCTCGGGTACGTGTTCGTGTCCTGCGCGGCGACCACCGTCGGGCAGACGCTCAGTGCGAACTGGCAGATCTATGTGATGTCCACGCTGGGCACGCTGGTGCTGACCTTCATCGTCGTGTACCTGATGACCTATCGCATCGTCAGCCCGCTGCGCCGCATGGCGGCGGCGACCCGCCGCTTCGCCAAGGGCGATTTCAGTGTGCGCGTCAAGGTGGACGGCAACGACGAGGTGGCGGAGCTGGCCTCCGCGCTCGATCACATGGCGACGTCGCTGTCCTCGCTGGAAACGATGCGGCGCAGCTTCATCGCCAACGTATCGCACGAACTGAAAACGCCGATGACCACGATCGCCGGGTTCGTCGACGGGATGCTCGACGGCACGATCCCGCCGGATCAGCAGCCGCACTACATGAAGATCGTGTCCGACGAGGTCAAGCGTCTGTCGCGCCTCGTGCGCTCGATGCTCGACCTGTCGCGGATCGACAGCGGCCAGCTGAAGATGACCGCCGTGCGGCTGAACCTGACGGAGATCGTGGGCAGCGTGCTGGTCACGTTCGAGCAGCGGATCGAGCAGAAAGATCTGCAGATCACGGGGCTGGAGGATCAGGGCGACATCGCCGTCAACGGCGATCACGATCTGCTGGGTCAGGTGGTCTACAACCTGATCGACAACGCCGTCAAGTTCACGAACGAGGGCGGCACGATCGAGATCCGGCTGTTCCAGACGGCCGGGCGCGTGCAGTGCCGCATCCGCAACACCGGTGCGGGCATCCCGGCCGAGGAGATGCCGCAGCTGTTCGATCGGTTCTATAAGAGCGACCGCTCCCGCAGTCTAGATAAGAACGGCCTCGGTCTTGGCCTGTATATCGTCAAGACGGTGATCGACCTGCACCACGGGCAGATCACCGTCCGGTCGGTGGAAGGAGAGTATACCGAGTTCGCGTTCTGGCTGCCTGCCGCCGATCCGGATCCGGAGCAAAAACCGACCGGCAGTGTTCAATAAATATGTGACGCAAGTTCAACGAAAAGACACATTTACGCATTATACTGTGCTCAAACCTAAGGAAAGGTCGTGCTGATGATGGCAGATACTTGGAACACCAACGACGAACGCCGCGAGGATACCGCGCCGATCGACGAGAACGAGAAAAAGAACGATCAGCCCGTCGGTGACACGCCGGTGAGCGAAGAAAAGACGGAGAGCGTCCCCTTCAACGGCTGGAGCAGCGACGGCAGCTACCGTTATGTGCCTCCGCGCGGCGCAGCCTCCGATCCGGCAGGGCAGAACGGTACACAGGCGGGCGCGGCCCCCGATGCATCCGGCGCGTCGCAGCAGCCTGCCGGGCAGGTGCCGCCGCAGAACACGTGGAGCTCTGCGCCGAACGGTGCGCCGCAGTACCGCGCCCCGCAGAACAACGGCCAGCCCTACGGCTATCAGCCGCCGCAGCAGCCGTGGAACGCCGGCCGCCCGCAGCAGGCATATTACGTGCCGCAGCAGCCGCAGAACGGCGGCAGACCCCCGCGCAAAAAGAGCAGCGGCTGGATCGTGGCGATCGCCGTGATCGGTGCGCTGGGCGTGATCGCTGCGATCGTGTGCCTTGGTCTGGCGGCGATGACCGCGACCGGCTCGCCGAATGACCCGCAGACCTCAACGAACGTCTCGGCAGGCGACAGCAGCACGCCTTCGAGCGATACCGAGAACAAAAATGCTCCCTCGTTGAGCATCCGCGACTGGAATGATAACGACGGCGGACTGAGCACGCGCGAGGTCGTCAACCGTAATTTGGATTCCACTGTCGTGCTGACGATCTATTCGCAGTCGAACAGCATGACCTTCGGTCAGAGCACGCTGACGAAGTCCGGTGCGGCCAGCGGCATCGTGATGACGGCCGACGGGTATATCATCACGAACCGTCACTGCGTGGTCAACGAGAATACCGGCGAGAAATACGCCCGTGTGGATGTGACGACCCACGACGGTAAGACCTACGAGGATGCCGAGGTCATCGGCGTGGATGAAGCGACCGATCTGGCCGTCATCCGGATCAAGGCGACCGGACTGGCGGTGGCAGAGTTCGGCAAAAGCTCCGAGCTTGCGGTCGGCGACCGTGTGATCGCACTGGGCAACGCCGCCGGTCTGTCATGGACGGCGACGCAGGGCATCGTTTCTGCGCTGGCGCGCGACGTGTATGACGACACCGGCTATGCCATCAAGTGCCTGCAGGTGGATGCGGCCATCAACCCCGGCAACTCCGGCGGCCCGCTGCTCAATAGTCAGGGCCTTGTGGTGGGCATCAATTCCTCCAAGATCGTGGCCGAGGGCTATGAGGGCCTTGGCTTCTCCATCCCGATCGATGAGGCCAAGACCGTCATCGACCAGCTGCTCAAATACGGCCGCGTGCGCGGACGCGTCGCGCTGGGCATCACCGGACAGACCGTGTCCTCCGGCGTGTATAGCGGATTCATGATCGCGTCGATCAGCGACGGTTCCTCGCTGGCCGGGACGGATGCCGCTGCGGGCAAAGATCCGCCCGAAGTACGAGGCGCTGTCCAGCGTGTCCTCCGGCAGCGTCGTGATATCGATATCCCGGCTGTCGAACAGTGCCTGCAGCTCCTCGAAGGTCATGGCGGCGTCGACGATCTCGCGCACGCCGTCCTTCTGCACCTCGGCCTTTTTGGCCGTGCACGGCCCGATGAATACGACCTTACAGGGCGCTTCATGCTCCTTGATATATTTCGCGATCGTGGCCATGGGGGAGAGATTATGCGAGATGAACGGAACGAGATCCGGGAACGCCTTTTCGATATAGCTGACGAACGCCGGGCAGCAGGAGCTGGTGAGGAACCCTTTCTCCTCCAGCTCCTTTGCTTCGCTGTACGCCACCATGTCGGCGCCCAGCGCCGCCTCGATCACGGTGTGGAACCCAAGCTCCTTCAATCCGGAGATGACCTGTCCCAGCTTGGCATAGGTGAACTGGCTGGAGATCGCGGGCGCAACGACGGCGAACACCTTGTAGTCCTTGTTGCCGTTGCTGTTTTTCAGCATATCGATCACCTGCAGGATGAAGGACTTGTCCGTGATCGCGCCGAACGGGCACTGATACACGCACGCCCCGCAGGAGATGCACTTGTGGTTGTCGATGCTGGCGGCCTTGTTCTCGTTCATCGAGATGGCCTTGATCTTGCACGCGTTCTCGCACGGGCGCTTGCGGCTGACGATGGCGGTGTACGGGCACACTTTGGAGCAGGCACCGCAGCCCTTGCACAGCGATTTGTCGATATGCGCGACGTGCTGATGATCGAACGAGATCGCACCGAATTTGCACACGTCCTCGCAGCGGTGCGCAAGGCAGCCGCGGCAGGCGTTCGTGACCTCATAGCCGCCGATCGGGCATTCGTCGCAGGCGATGTCGATCACTTGGATCACGTTCGGGTTGCCGTTGTCGATGCCCATGGCCAGCTTGACACGCTCGCCCAGGATCGCTCGCTCTTTGTATACGCAGCAGCGCATGGTCGGCGTGTTGCCGGGCACGATGATCTGCGGGATGTCCAGCAGGTTCTCTTTCAGCGTGCCGTTCCATTCCTGCCGTGCCACTTCACGCAGCACCTTGTATTTCAGGTGCTGCACCTTCGTATCGAATTTTCTCATCGGGATCCCCCTAACTGTGCCGATAGGTCAATGGCGGAAAGCGGGCAGGATCTGTTCGTCAAAAAACGTCTCCGCCTGTTCCGGCGATACGGAATGGAATGCGTCGTCTACGGTGACGCACACGCCCTCTTGGCATTTGCCCATGCAGAACGTGCCTGCCAGTTCCACGTCGTCCTCCAGTTTTTCCTCCGCCAGACGGCGGCGGAGCACCTCGATGACCGCGTGCGAGCCTTTGACGTGGCACGACGAGCCGATGCAGATGGTCACTTTCATCAATTACCCTCCTCGTTGATCCTGTTGTTCAGATAGGCGAGCGACAGCGCCATGTTCTCGTACTGGACGGGAAAGTCCTCCGGTACGGTCAGCTTGCACGGAGCAAAGCACCAGATCGCCCGCACACCGCAGCCAAGCAGTCGGTCGCATACGCTCTGCGCCTGCTCCGCCGGGACGGTGATGATCCCGATCTTGGCGGGATGCTCCCGGCAGAAGCCCTCCAGACGGTCCAGCGGATAGATCGGCAGGCCGTTGTGGCTCTGCTCCGGAACGTCGACGGCGATGTCGAACGCCGCGATGATCTCCGATCCGTATTCGGCAAAGCCGCCGTAGTCCAGCAGCGCGCGTCCCAGCTTTCCCGCGCCTACGATCACGACCGTACCGCGCCGGTCGGCGCAGATGAAAGCGTCCAGCGACGCGATCAGCTCGCGGACCTGGTAGCCGGTCTTGGGGCGCCCCGCGCCGCTGACTGCGGCCAGATCCTTGCGCACCTGCACCTCGCCGAGATTCAGTGCCTTGGCCAGCGCCGTGGCCGAGATGTTCTCCAGCGTCGGATCTGCATTTTTCAGATACCGCAGATACAGGGGGATGCGCCCGATCGTGGCGCGGGATACCTTTGTACTCACGCGATCGCCTCCCGTTTTATCGGTCTGTCGGTCACCGCTGTTCGGCAGCGGCAGCGTCGCGCTGCTCATCCAGCTTTTTGTTGCGGAAATAGAGCGCGACATCGATCGAGATCTCGATAAAGTTCAAAATATAGAAGAAAAAGCTGAGATAGAAGATGAAGCCGGAGCTGCCGCCCAGCTGCAAAAATTTGCGCACGATCCCGCAGGCGTAGCCGATCAGCAAAAACACCTCGAAAAACAGGCTCTTGCCGCGCGCCGTGCGCGAAACGATCGACTTGCGGATCGAGATCGGCCACGACAGGCCGAAACAGAAGATGGTCAGTGCTTCCAGCAGGTCGCACCATACGGCGATGGTCATCAAAACACCCTTCCTATGTTCGCTCCATCCGCCTTGTCACGGCATATGCCATGACAAGGCGGATGACTTTACAGATAAGATCAGTCCGCTTTGTTCAGGGGACGGCGGTAATCCGGCAGCAGTTTGGGCGATACGGCCGCCGTTTCGATCCCGGCGGCCTCGCGCTCGGCATCGAAACGGGCGATGTGATCAAGCGTCAGGCGGCCGACAGCCGCGTCCTTCGCGTATGCGGCCGCGTTCTTGCCCGCGGAGCGGCCGAACACGATCACATCGAGCAGGGAGTTGCCCATCAGTCGGTTGCGGCCGTGGATGCCCCCGACGGCCTCGCCGGCGACGAACAGGCCGTCGATCTCGGGCGTCATGCCGGACACGTCGATGTCCAGACCGCCGTTTTGATAGTGCAGCGTCGGATAGACCAGGATCGGCTCCTTGCGGATGTCGATGCCGTAGGCGGCGAACATCCGCATCATCGCGGGGATGCGGCGCTCGATCGTGCCCTCGCCGCCGATTTTTTCGATCATCGGGGTGTCCAGCCACACGGCCTTGCCGCTGCCGGTGTCCACGCCCTCGTCACGGTCGGAGCATTCGCGGATGATGGACGCCGCGGCGACGTCGCGCGTCTCGAGCGGGTGCATGAACACCTTGCCGTCCGCATTGACCAGTTTAGCACCGAGGGAGCGCACCTTTTCGGTCACCAGCGCGCCAAAGATCTGCTGCGGATACGCCGCGCCGGTGGGGTGATACTGCAGCGTGTCGGCATACAGCAGCTTCGCGCCCGCACGGTAGCCCAGCACAAGACCGTCTGCCGTCGCGCCGTAATGGTTGGAGGTGGGGAAGCCCTGATAGTGCATCCGGCCCGCGCCGCCGGTAGCGATGATCACCGTTTTGGCGCGCGCGACCATCAGCTCGTGCGTTTCCATGTCCATCAGCACCGCACCGGCCGCGTGCCCGTTCTCGTCCAAGATCAGTTCGATCGCGGCGGTGAAGTCGATCACCGGGATGCCGCGGTCCAGCACCTCGTCACGCAGAGTACGCATGATCTCGGCGCCGGAATAGCCCTTGGC
>JAJXDX010000046.1:0-1040 GCA_021640185.1 Oscillospiraceae bacterium
GACGGTAGCCCGCCGCCTCGTAGGCGGCCGCCGTGTCGCGGAAGCTTTTTAGTGCCTCCGGCGGCTCCCACTGCAGCGCGACCAGCGCCAGCGGCTCGCGCTCGCCGGTCACGGTCAGCGTGTGCTCGCCCGCCGTCAGGCAAAACAGCAGCTCCTCGGCGGAGCGTCCGGTGCTGCTGCGCAGCACGGTCTGTTCCGTGCGCGGCAGCTCGACCTGCGACGGCAGGATGTCGTTGCCCAGATCGTCGACCGCCGGATCCATCTCTTTGTCGCACCACACGCGCGGCAGCTCGGCGACCGATGCCTCATAAAACGGCACCTCGCCGTCGACGGCGAAGGAACGCACGGCAGCCGATCCGCTGCCGGTCAGCTGACGGTAAACGATCCGCAGCCGATACAGCCCCTCGGCGGGAACGGTGAAGGGGATGCGCACCGATCCGCCTTCCGGCGTCAGCAGGGCATCCTCCCCCGTTTGCAGCGTGCCGAACGAGAAGCCTTCTCCGCTGATCTCGGCAGCGGAAAGGTCAAGTGCGATCGTGCTCTGCCCGGCAGGCACCTCGCCGCGCGCGGCGCTCACCTGCGCATACGACGGCAGCGAACCCTCGTCCGTTGCCGCGGCCGTCGTTTCGGCCGCCGGGGCGGTATCCGCCGCGGCCGCTGCCGCCGGCAGGCCGGACAGCAGCAGCGCGGCACAGAGCATCGACACACCGGCCGCACGCAGCCTTCTTGCCGTTCTCATCAGGCACACTTCCTTTCTCCCTCGTCGGAGGCATCGGACAAAACAATCAGCGCTCCACCGTGCGCAGCAGCACCTGCGCATACATCCGGGAGATGAAATCGTTGGGATGGTTGACGTTGTTGCCCGTGATGTCCCGGTAGTTCTTGCGGGTAAGGATATGCCGGTGGATCTCGGTCATGTTCGCCATCACCACGCCGTCATACTGATCGGCCAGCTTGCGCAGCTCCTCGGTATATTGCGGGATGGCGCCGTTGCCCACGAATTCGACCGCCTCGGGGTTCGGCACGATGGAACCCAGCAG
>JAJXDX010000046.1:1050-2881 GCA_021640185.1 Oscillospiraceae bacterium
GTTCGGCAGCTGCTCGCGGATCTGGACGATCGTGGCGCGGATGTTGTCGCGGTACTGCGTGACCGAGGTGCTGTTCCACTGCGAGGAATCGTTCATCCCGAAGCCCAGCACCACCAGATCCGGCGTATAGCGGGTGATCCGCGCCTTGACGTTCGTCACACCGAAGGAGGACACCTGCCCGCCGACGGCGGTGTTGTAGCTCGTCACCGTGACGCCCTGCGCCTCCAGCCCCTGCACGAACATATCGGTCCATTTGGGGCTCATCGGCGAAGCGCCTACCGTGGAACTGGCGTTCGCACCGCAGCTGATGCTGTCGCCGAAGAACACGATGTTCAGGCCGCCCCGATCCGCAATGGTCGAGGAGAGCCGCGGCAGGCTCTTGCCCTGCTTGGCCGGCACCGGCCCGCTCCATTTCGCCAAATGACGGTAGGTCACGGCGATCTGCGCGTTGTGGAAGGTCGGCCCCTCCGAGAAGTACATATACCCGTTCGCGGTCTTGACGGAGTTGTTCTCCTTGCCCGCGTTCGATGAATAATAATAGTCACCGTATTTGTTCACCCGGATGCTGCTGCCGGCCGGGATCGTCAGCTTGCCGTCGACCAGCTGGTAATCCTTGCCTTCCTTGTACACCGTTTTCAGATCCGACGAGCGCACCTCCACGATCTTCGTCGCCGGGTACAGCAGCGTGATCGTTTCGTTTTTGCCGTTCGCCGTCGTCATCGGATACACCGACTCGTTATACACGGTGTCGCCTTCCCAGTACGGGCGGGTATAGGTATACAGGTTATATTTGGCGGTGTCGATCGTCGTATCCACTTTGGGTGCTCCTTTCGTCGTCGTCGCGGCAGAGCCGGAGGACGCGGTGGTCTTTGCCGGGCCGGACGTATCACTGTTTTGCCGGGTCGTCGTCTGCGTTTTATCCCCGGCCTTCGTCGTACCGTTCGCCGGTGTATCGGACGTCACGTCCGGGTCGCTGTCGCCATCCGTCGGCAGCGCCGAAGGATCCGAAACCGTCGGCGCATCGGGCAGATCGGAAGTCCCGGCCGAGCTGCCGGGGCCGTCCGGCTCCGACGGCCCGCGCTGCGAGCAGCTCTGCCCCAGCAGCACCACCAGCAGCACGATCAGCGCAAGCAGCACCGCGCCCACCGCGCCGAAGAACACGGCAAGCTTTTTCTTTTGCTCCATTCCCGACACCCTCCCGTGTCCCGTCACAGCGTGACGGAAACGTCAAAATCACGCATCTGCATAGCCACATCGTACGTACCGGGCAGTTCCCAACCCAGGTTCATCCCGGTCACATACAGGTCTTCCGGTCCCGTGCGGGCAAAATAGCCTTCCTTGCGCGCCGTTTCGTAGGCGTGGCGGATCATGGGCAGCGCCTCGATCGAGAAGGCGTATTCCGGCGTGTCGTCCCCGGCGATGATGTTGCCTGCCTCGTCGAAGAAGCTTTTGCCGCCGGGATACACCGGCCGGTTGCCGATGCCCACCATCAGTGCCTGCGTGCCGATGTCGAAGGCCGCGGAATACTCCGTCCATACGTGGCGGTTGTCGAAGAAGTTGACGCCGAACCAGATCATCTCGCCGAACCCGGCGCTTTTCGGGTTCGCATTATGTACGGTCAGATACAGCAGATACTGCGCCGCGTGCAGATCATAGACGAAATCGCTGCCGATATGATCCTCGTACCGGCGCAACTGCACCTTGCCGGAGATCGTCAGCCCGGACAGATCCTGCACGTGCGTGAACGCGTCCGGCGCATGGATGTCGGTAAAGCCGGTTTCGATCAGCAGGTGCTGCCAGCCCTCGCCGTCGCGGCGGGGATGCTCATAAT
>JAJXDX010000046.1:2891-9621 GCA_021640185.1 Oscillospiraceae bacterium
GTCGTCGTGCAGTCGAACAGCAGCGTTTTCGTGTTCGTATCGCACACGAAGTGGTTGGTCGGGCAGCGCAGATCGAACACGCCGGGCGCGACCTCGCGCGTTTCGGACACCGCCGGATCGCCCAGCCGGTATTTGGCCGACCACTGGCCCAGCGTCCAGCAGTACGGCTCGCTCTGGCCGAAATCGGCCACGAACTCGACGCCCGTGCCGCCCTGTTCCCCGCCGAGCCCCCGCAGCCCGAAGCCGCGGCGGTAGTTCGGATCCTTCAATAAACAGATCTTTTCCATGATAACGCTCACTTTCTCGTCACATCCAGACGGAAGTCCTTGACCTCCATCGTCGCATCGTACGAACCGGGGATCTCCCAGCCCATGTTCATACCGGTGATGTACAGCTGGTCAAGCCGCGTGTTTTTCAAATACCCCTGATGCTGTGCGATCTGCAGCGCCGCCTCGATCCGCGGCAGCAGATCGATCGTAAAGCTGCTCCACTGGCCGTTCGGGTCGGCGTTGACCTTGCCGTTCTTCCAGCAGTAGTTGTTGTTCGCCTTTTTGTACAGCAGTTCCGTGCCGATGCTGACCATCAGCGAGCCGGTGCCTTTATCCAGCATGGAGCCTTCTTTGCCCCACTCGGTACGGTTATCGAAGAAGCCGATACCGAACCAGATGTATTTGTTGTAGTCCTTCGACGCCTGATCGCGGTTGGTCACCATCAGATACATCAAAAACTGTGCCGCGTGCGCGTTGGGGTTAAAAGCATCGCCCATGTTGTCCTTGAACATCGTCAGCCGGTTCTTCATCGACAGCTCGACCTTGGACAGCTCGGTCACGCGCGCCTCGGAGGAACGGAAATTCTGCTCGATCAGCAGGTGCAGCCACGGCTCGGATCCGGTGCGGGGCGTGTCATAGCACTTGGAGGTGATGCCGGTGAAGGTCATCGCACCGGTATCGGTATCATAGGTGAACTCCTTGGTGGGGTTGACATACTTGAACGTGTGCGGCGACAGCTTGACCAGCGTCGTATAATTCATATCGCCGAACGCATAGCGCGACGCCCAAGAGGCAAGGTTCCAATACTGACGCCCGTTGGAGCCGAGCGGATCGAAGATCGCACGGCCGACCGATCCGCCGTTGGACGAATCCAGCCCCAGCGCGCGAAACCCGTTTTTGAAGGTCGGATCCTGCAGCAGGCTGTAGGTGGAGCCGGAGGGATGTTCGCTGCTGCTCGTCGTGGCGGCGGAGGTCGCCTTGCTCGTCGCCGACGTGGTCTTGTCCGGCGTGCGGCTCGTGGTCTTGTTGCCCGCCGCCGTCGTTTTGCCGGATGTCGTGTTCACGGCCGGCACGTCGCCGCTATTCGGCACGTTGCCCGCCGTGGTGGGCAGATCGTCGCCCGACGGCACGGAGCCACCGGGTTCGGAAACGTCGCTCGTGCTGCTGTTCGGCAGATCGCTGCCGGACGGCGTGGGATCGTTCGGCCGCTTGCCGCTTTGCGACAGCACCAGCACGAGCACAACGATCAGAGCGAGCAAAACTGCGCCCACCGCGCTGCCGAAGGCGATCATTTTGTTTTTCTGTGACATCGGAACTTTCTCGTTCATGACTGGTTCTCCTTTTCGAATAAGATCGGTTCGCTATCGCGGTCGGGCGGCATCGCCGCACCGAATGATCACATGATAAAGATGAATGCAGAGCATCGGCCGTACCGGCGCACGAAAACGCGAAAGGCGAGGCCGTTCATCGGCCCCGTGGTCTGTCCTCTGCCCTCTCACTGTCCCTTTACCGCCGTGCGGCATCCGGCTCGTCCTCTCCGGGACACGACGCGCGTTCCCGTGGCGAAAACCCCTGTCATCTCCAAATTGTTATCGTTATCATTTTGAAGAAAAAAGATGATCCCGACTGCCGTTCGCTCCCACTTGTGACAATCCTCTATCGTTTCGCTTTCATCAGTGGCTGTTCGCTATCGGGATCATAGCCGCATCCGCGGCAGTGATCATGAATAATACTGTTTTGTACGTTTGACAAGATTTAGACAAAGTGCACGTGCCGACCGATCATTTCGCCAAAGCGTACGGCGACACCTTCGTTTTTCCGGTCATGCCCGGCGGGCACTTCGTCGGCCGGGCAGATACCGCACACGTATCCGTCATCCGACGGAACGATCGACCGGATCGGCCGCCGCAGATGTGTGATGCGTTATCATTTGCCCGATGTCAGTATCATACCAGAAAATTCGCCGGGTGTCTATAGTATTTTCCGCCAGATAGATATGCAAGTTTTTGTGCATTTAGAATGATCTATTTGCTTTTTCGGCGTTTTTGTTCCTTTTTGATGCAGAAACTATTGACAAAACGCTCTTGTAATGATAAGGTTATCATCGTCGGATAACACAAACACAGACGCAATATCTTTGCTCCTCCTGTTTTCGTCACCGTTCGCCGTATCCCGACGGCCGACCGCATGATCTCCCGCGCCTTAAGTCCGCCCGCCGGCAAAACGGTGCCGCGGCGCACACGTATTCGGCCAGATCGTGCGGTCAACGTCGGTCAGCTGCCCCGTTGGCCAGCGCTATCCCCTGACCGATCGGTGCCGATGCGCCGGGCATCCCCTTTCACGGACGCCGCGGCATCCGTTCGATCGGTACAGATCGCGGCGAATAACCAGCACAGATCTATCCTTTCTATAGAAAACTTTCTTTTCTTTATCCAAGACCTTTCTTTTTTCGCCCTTTTGTGCTATATTCTGGATGTTACAGTTAACATTTTCTTGATACCGATCACCATCGTATCATTCAGTAAAAACCGAGGCAAAAGGAAGGGGAACTATCGATGACCAACATCAAAGACGTTGCCAAAGCCGCCGGCGTTTCGCCGATGACGGTATCCCGCGTGTTCAACCACCCGGAGCTGGTGTCCAAAAAAACGGCCGACCAAGTGATGGAGGCCGCGCGTGCACTGGACTACGTGCCTAATCTGCTGGCGCGCAGCTTGGTCATGAACGAAACGCACTCGATGGGCGTGTTCGTATCCCGCCCGGAGAACCCGCTGTACAGCGAGAGCCTGTCCGCCATCACCTATCAGGCGGCGACGCACGGCTACAACGTGCTGATGGCGTGCGGCAGCTCGCCGGATTCGGCGATGCGTTCGATCCAGATGCTCATGGGGCGGCAGATCGACGGCCTGATCCTGCTGAGCGTCGATTTCCGCACCAACGGCCCGGAGGACAGCAACCAGACCTCGCTGGCCGCGCTGGAGGATTTCTACGGCCGGTTCGACCGCTTGGCGGAGCAATGCTACGACCGCGACTTCCCGGTGATCGCGATCTCGCAGTCGAACCGGAACAACGCGCCGCACTGCAGCGGTTTCGTCTCGCACGATTACTGCGCGGGCGCGATGATGGCGGTCAAATATCTGGCCGGGATGGGGCACCGCGACCTAGGGTTCTTGGCACACACCGTCACCGATACCGGCGTTTGGGGCGAGCGCTATCAGGGCTTCTTCCGCGCCGTCGAGCAATGCGACTGCCGCGTCCGTCCGGGATGGGTGCGGCACACCACCGACACGGTCGTTGGCGGCTTCGCCGCGATGAGCGAGCTGCTGGAGCTGCCGCCCGATGCCGGCCGTCCCACCGCCGTTTACTGCGCCAACGACGAGATCGCCGTCGGCGCCATCAACGCCTGTCATGCGCACGGGGTGCGCGTCCCGCAAGATATCAGCATCATCGGACACGACGGCAGTGCGATCAGCCGCGCGGCATGGCCGCAGCTGAGCACCGTATCCATCCACTATCGCGAGATGGGCCGCCAGTGCGTAGAGCTGATGCTGGAGCAGGTCGCGCACAAGCCGTTCGACCGGATCGGCAAAACGATCCGGCCGACCTTGGTCGAGCGCGGATCGGTCGCCGATCTGCGCGGCTGACCCAAAGCGGCTCTTCCCGTTCGGCAGACAGGACACGTTCATCCGGCCGCCCCGCGGCCTGTTGATACCGTCGCGCGGCGCTTGCCGTGCGGACACATAGTCAAGTCGAAGATCAAACGAGAGGAGCAGCAGAGCATGAAAAAAAGCGGTCTTTGCCTAACCGATCCGTGGCTGATCACGGAGGAGAGCTACGACCTGAACGTGGAGGCGAACATCGCCACCCTGTTCACCACGGGCAACGGCTATATGGGTGTGCGCGGCAGTCTGGAGGAGTTCGGCAGCGTCCGGATCCAAGGCGCATACATCCGCGGCGTGATCGACCGGATCATCGAGATCCCCGCCGCCTTCGCGGATAACGTTTATATGAAGAAGTATTACTTCAACGAGGAAGGCCTGCGTCATTTCGAAAAGCAGGACTGCATCGTCAACTTCGCCGATCCGCTGGCCGTGCGCATCAAGATCGACGGCGAAACGTTCTATCCGTGGGAGGGCGAGCTGCTCTCGTGGCGGCGGACGCTGGACACGCGCCACGGCGTGCTGCAGCGCGAGGTGCGCTGGCAGAACAGCAAGGGACAGATCACGCATTTCCTGTTCGAGCGGTTCGCCAGCTTCGCGGACGACCATGTGTACGCGCAGTCGGTCACCGTCACGCCGGAGAATTACAGCGCCCCGATCGAGATCCTGTCCGGCATCGACCGCACGACCAAAACGAACGGCCAGTTCGTCTGCCTGCCGATCGAAAGCGAAGCGGACGACGACACCGTGCAGTACACGGAGCTGTCCGGCGAGCATTTCCGTTTCGCGATCTCCACGGCGTGCCGGTCGTCCCTGTTCGTCGACGATCAGCCGGTGCCCGGCTGGACGGCGGAGGACGGCGAGGACATCCTCGGCAGCCGCATCCGCATCGATGCCACACAGGGCGTGGCGTACCGGCTGGAAAAGCAGAGCTACATCATCACCTCGCGCGATATCCCCGGCCTCGATCCCTATGCCGGCAGCGGCGACCCCGACGCGCCGCCGGAGGAAGAACGGATAAAACTGACCCGCCTTGCCGCGCGCGAAGGACTGGACGGGCTCCGCGGCCGCTATGCGGACCGTTTCGCCTCCCACCTGTGCGCGTGGGAGGACGCGTTCGCGAAACTGGACGTCAAGATCGAGGGCGACGACACGGCCGACCGCTCGCTGCGTTTTTCGAACTATCATACGCTGATCACCCTTGCCCGCAACGACCATGTGCATTCGCTGGCCGCCAAGGGCCTGACCGGCGATATCTACAACGATTTCGTCTGGTGGGACTGCGAGATCTATCAGGCGCCGGTGTTCTATCAAACGATGCCGGAGGCCGCGAAGCAGACCATCCTCTATCGCTACGACAAGCTGCCCGCCGCGCGGGAGAACGCCCGGCGCGAGGGGATGCCCGGCGCACGATTCCCGTTCACCTCGTCCGTCACGGGCGAGGAAACGGTCTGGGCGTATGCCCGCCACCCGTTTTTGCAGATCCACATCGTGGCGGACGTCGCCTACGGCGTGCTCAACTACTATCAGTGCACCGGCGGCGACGAGCTGATGCTCGGGCAGGGCATGGAGATCCTGTGCGAGGTCTGCCGCTGGTGGGCGGCCCGGGTCAGCGAGCATGACGGCCGGTTCGAGATCCGCAACGTCACCGGCACCGACGAGCATCACCCGTACATCGACAACAATGCCTACACGAACTACGAGGTCTGTTTCGTCCTGCGGCAGACCGCGGCGCTCTGCGCCCGGTTCGGCAGCCGTCTGGACGCACTGTTCGCCAAGATCGGCCTTTCCCCGGACGAGATCGGCCGCTGGCAGGACATCGCCGACCGGCTGTATCTGCCGATGGAGCAGAACGGCATGATCCCGCAGTTCGACGGCTATTTCGGCCTTTCCCGCACGCTGGAGGTCGTGGGCAAGGGCAGTGCCACCAGCTTCCAGATGAAGCAGTCCGGCCTGTATCACAAAAGTCAAGTCATCAAGCAGCCCGACGTGCTGCTGTTGTTCACCTATCTGGGGCTGGAGGCGGACGAGGAGGTCTATTCGCGCAACTACGACTACTATGTCCAGCGGTGCGAGGCGTCCTCTTCCCTGACCTACCCCGTGCACGCGATCGCCGCCGCAGATATCGGGATGCCCGATACGGCTTACGACCACTTCCTCAAAGCGGCGCGGCTGGACATGGATGACGAGCATGACTGCGCGTTCCAAGGGCTGCACACGGCGTGCGCCGCCGGGGCATGGCTGGCGGCCGTGCGCGGCTTCGGCGGCACCAAGCTGCGCGCCGACGGCGTGTGGCTGCGTCCGCACATCGTGCCGTGGTGGAAGAGCCTGTCCTACACCGTCGTCTGGCACGGACAGACCCTGCACATGACCGTGACCGGCAGCAGCATGACCGTCGCGTCCGATGCGAAAAACAACGCCGACGTGCCGCTGTTCACCCCGGCGGGCAAGGCCGTGCTGACGCCCGGCGGCAAGCATGTTTTCTCCACCGCGGTCGATACGGCCGTGCACATCGCCCCCGTGATCGGAGGTGAGCGCTGATGGTCACGCTTCCCGCCTTCTCCGGTGCGGTGTTCGATCTTGACGGCGTGCTCGTCGACACGGCGCGCTACCACTTCCTCGCCTGGCGGCGTCTGGCCGAAGAGCTGGGCTTCGTCTTTACGGCGGAGGACAACGAGCGGCTCAAGGGCGTCAGCCGGATGCGCTCGCTCGAGATCTTGCTCGAGGTCGGCGGCCTGTCGTTCCCCGAGGACGAGATGCAGCGTTTGGCGGCCAAAAAGAACGCGTGGTACGTCGAGCTGC